>NZ_VFWS01000084.1:0-22765 GCF_006443065.1 Mesorhizobium sp. B1-1-5
AACGGCATGGATTCCAGGGTCTTCGCGACGGAGCTTCGCTCCTGCTCCGCCCTGGAATGACGATCGCGATGGCGTTTCGGCAATCTCCACGCATGCCACCAACGCAAATAGAGCCGACCGGTCAAAATCCCTGTGCAGTGCCACTAGTTCCCGAAAAGCTTCGCCTTCTCGCCCTGCAGGAAACGCCGCAGCGCGGCGTCGCGCTCGAGGCCGATCGCCCGGTCGTAGGATTCCGCCGCCTGCTTGGTGTTGCCGAGTCTCGCCAACAGCCCGGCGCGGGCGGCCCAATAGGGCTGGTAGTCCTGCAGCCGCTTGTCGTCGCCCAGCACGTAAAGCGCCGCCAGGCCGGCCGTAGCGCCCTCGGTTTCGGCGATCGCCACCGCGCGGTTGATCGCCACCACGGGCGAGCCGGCCACGGCCTGCAGCGCGTCATATAGCTGGCGGATCGCCGCCCAGTCGGTGCCGCTGCCGCGCCGGCGTGCCGTATGGGCGGACTGCACGGCGGCCTCCAGCTGGTAGCGGCCGATGATGCCCCTTTGCGCGGCGCGCACCAGCAAGGCTTCCGCCTCGTCGATCAGGCTGTCGTCCCAGAGCGCGATGTCCTGCTCGACCAAAGGCACGAAGTCACCCTGCAGGTCGCGTCTCGCCGAGCGGCGCGCCTCGGCGAACAGCATCAGCGCCAGCAAGCCGAGCGCCTCCGGCTCGTCCGGCATCAACGAGGCGACCAGCCGTCCGAGCCAGATCCCTTCGGCGGCGAGATTGCGCCGCCGGCTGTCGGTGCCGGTCGGATCCGACCAGCCTTCGGCGAAGGTGGCGTAGATCGCCTCCAGCACCGCGCCCAGCCGCTCGCCGAGCTCCGCCTGCTCCGGCACGCGAAACGGAATCCCGGTCTCGCGGATGCGCGCCTTGGCCCGCACCAGCCGCTGGCCCATCGTCGCCGGCGAAACCAGGAAGGCCGAGGCGATCGTCGCGGCGTCGAAACCGAGGATCGTCTGCAGGATCAGCGGCGCGCGCACGCTGGCCTCGATCGCCGGATGGGCGCAGGCGAACATAAGCCGCAGTCGATCGTCGGGCAGGTCTTCGCCGCGCACGCGCTCCTCCATCTCCTCGGCGATCAGCTGCAGATGATCGCGCGCCGCCTCGCCGGTCAGACGCCGCCGCACGGCGTCCACGTCGCGCCGCCGCGCCACGGCGAGCAGCCAGGCTTCGGGCTGCGCCGGCACGCCGGTTCGCGGCCAGCGTTCGAGCGCGGCGGCGAAGGCATCGGCCAGCGCGTCCTCGGCGCCGGCGACGTCGCGCGTGCGCGCCGCCAGCCAGGCGATCAGTTTGCCGTAGCTGCGCCGGGCGGCCGCTTCGGCGGCCGCCCGCGCGATCTGCGAGCGATCATGCATCATGGGGTCGCTATGCGGCGGCTACGTATTCGGCCATTTCCCAGATCGGCCGCAGCTCGACTGTGCCGGTGCTGGACGCGGGGCAGCGCGCGGCCCATTCGATGGCCGTGTCGATGTCGGCCGCCTCGATCATATAGAAGCCGGCCAGTTGCTCCTTGGTGTCGGCATAGGGGCCGTCGAGCACGTTGGTCTTGCCGTTCGCCATCCGCACCGCGGTGGCCGCCTGCGTCGGGCGCAGCCGCTCGCCGGCGATGTACGCGCCAGATTTCTTCAGCGCCTCGGTATAGGCGCCATAGGCCGCGAGCACCTGCTGGGTCTGCTCCTTCGGCACGTTCGCCATCGCGGCCTCGTCATTGTAGATCAAAAGCATGTAACGCATGGATGTTCTCCCGTTTTCTTGAAGGCCGCGTCGTCGCGTGCCGACCTATGTCGTGCGGCATCGACCGATTTCGACAGGCGTCTTGAAAATCTTTCGCCCCCAAAGCCATCAAGCGCAAGCCGTCGCCTTTCGCCATCGCTCAACCATTGGTCTAACGCACGCAATTGCGGGTTGGCATTTGCCTTCCGCCGTCTAAACTCGTCGCGGGCTCGCCAGGAGGGGCGGATTGCGGGCCGGCATTTCAGGGAGGAAATCGCGATGTTCAATTTCAGGACCAAGTCTATTGCCGCCGGCGCGCTGGCCTTGTCGCTCGGCCTTGGCGCCGTGTCGGCCGGGGCGCAGGAATTCATCAATGTGCTCACCGGCGGCACGTCGGGCGTCTACTATCCGCTCGGGGTCGCTCTGTCCGAGATTTACGGCAAGGGCATCGAAGGCGCCCGCACCCAGGTTCAGGCGACCAAGGCGTCGGTCGAGAACCTCAACCTGCTGCAGCAGGGCAAGGGCGAGATCGCCTTTGCGCTCGGCGATTCGGTCAAGATGGCCGCCGAAGGCAACACGGAGGCCGGCTTCCCGGGCAAAAGACGCTCGCCGACCTCAAGGGCAAGAGCCTGTCGGTCGGCGCGCCCGCCTCCGGCACCGAGCTCAACGCGCGCGCCATCTTCGCCGCCGCCGGTCTCAAATACGAGGACCTCGGACGGGTCGAATACCTGCCCTTCGCCGAGTCGGTCGAGCTGATCAAGAACCGCCAGCTCGACGCCACCTTGCAGTCGGCCGGCCTCGGCGTCGCTTCCATCCGCGATCTCGCCACCTCGGTTCCCATCAACGTCGTCGCCGTACCTGCCGAGGACGTCGCCAAGATCGGCGCGCCCTATCTTTCCGTGGTTATCCCGAAAGGCACCTATGAAGGCCAGACGCAGGATGTCGCGACCGCCGCGGTCGGCAATTTCCTGATTACCCGCGCCGACGTCTCCGACGAGACCGCCTACCAGATGACCAAGCTGCTGTTCGAGCATCTCGACCAGCTGGTGGCCGCCCATGCCGCCGCCAAGGCGATCGATCCGGCCAAGGCGCTGGACGGCATGCCAGTGGCGCTGCATCCCGGCGCGGAGAAATATTACAGGGAAAAAGGGCTGCTGAAGTAGGCTTCCTCCATCGAGCAAGTGCTATTGCATAGCGCAGCGCCAGCCCCCTCATCCGGCCGCTTCGCGGCCACCTTCTCCCCGACGGGAGAAGAGACTGGCGCCCAACGCCGACCGCCTCCTCTCCCCTCGGGGAGAGGTCAGCCGAGCGAAACGGAGGCTGGGTGTGGGGGAGCGCCATACCCGGTTCTCTCCCCTCAACCGAGACGGTATTGCCCGCCAGGAATCCGCCAATGACCGATACCCCCGTCGTTCTTTCCCCCACAGCCGAGGAACAAGTCGAAGGCCTGCCGCCCGGTTTTGGCGAAGGCCTCGCCGGCAAGGCGGCCTTCCTGATTGCGGTCGCCTTTTCCGTCTTCCAGATCTACATCGCCGCCTATGGCAGCCTGCCCAGCCAGGTGGTGCGCGCCATGCATGTCGGCTTCCTGCTGCTGCTCGGTTTCGGCCTGATCGCCAATCTGCGTGCCAGGAGCGCCGCCGCGAAAGCCGTGTTCTGGACGCTCGGCGTGCTGGGATTCGCCACAGGCCTCTACAACTGGGTCTTCTATGCCGACCTCATCCGCCGCTCCGGCTTCCTCACCACGCCGGACCTGATCGTCGGCACGCTGCTGGTGGTGCTGGTCTTCGAAGCCGCGCGGCGGCTGATGGGCCTGCCGCTGGCGGTCATCGCCTTCATCTTCCTCGCCTATTGCTTCGTCGGCAATCATTTGCCGCCGCCCTTCATCCATCGCGGCTATGATTTCGCGCAGCTTGTCGACACCTTCGCCTATGGCACCGAAGGCATATACGGCACGCCGGTCTATGTCTCGGCCGCCTATATCTTCATCTTCGTCGTCTTTGCCGCCTTCCTCGAACGGGCCGGCATGATCGCGCTGTTCAACGATTTCGCGCTCGGTCTCGTCGGTTCTTGGCGCGGCGGCCCAGCCCAGGTCTGCGTGCTGTCCTCGGCGCTGATGGGCACCATCTCCGGTTCGGGCGTCGCCAATGTCGTCGCCAGCGGCCAGTTCACCATCCCGCTGATGAAGCGCTTCGGTTTCCGTTCCGCCTTCGCCGGCGCGGTCGAGGCGACCTCCTCGATGGGCGGCCAGATCATGCCACCGGTGATGGGAGCCGTCGCCTTCATCATGGCCGAGACCCTGAACATCCCTTACGCCGAGGTGGTCAAGGCGGCGATCATCCCGGCGCTGCTCTATTTCGGCGCCTGCTTCTGGCAGGTGCATCTGGAAGCCGGCAAGGCCGGCTTGCACGGCATGGCCAAGGCGGAATTGCCCAATCCCTGGGAAGCGGTCAGGAAGCACTGGCCGCTTGTGCTGCCGCTCGCGGTGCTGGTTTATCTGCTCTTTGCCGGCTATACGCCGATCTTCGCCGGCACGATGGGTCTCGCGCTGACCGTCGTGCTCATCCTCGGCACGCCGCTGGCAGCCTTGATCGGGCCGTTCGCCTTTCGCCTCGTTTTCTGGCTGGCGCTCGGTCTTGCGGCGGCATCCTTCATGCGCTTCGGCGTCAATGTGCTGAGCCTCGTCATCGCAGCGCTCGTCATTGCCTGCTTCGCCTTCAAGGGCGGGCGCGAGACGCTGCGCATTTGCGTCGATTCGCTCGCCGAAGGAGCGAGGAATGCCCTGCCCGTCGGCATCGCCTGCGCCATCGTCGGCATCGTCATCGGCACGCTGACGCTTACCGGCATCGCCTCCACCTTCATCGGCTGGATCATCTCGATCGGCCAGAACAATCTATTCCTGTCGCTGGTGTTGACGATGCTCACCTGCCTGGTTCTCGGCATGGGCATTCCGACCATTCCCAACTACATCATCACCTCCTCGCTTGCCGGCCCGGCGCTGCTTTCGTTGGGCGTGCCGCTGGTGGTCAGCCACATGTTCGTCTTCTATTTCGGCATCATGGCGGACCTGACCCCACCGGTGGCGCTCGCCGCCTTCGCCGCAGCGCCGATGGCCAAGGAAAGCGGCCTCAAGATCGGCATCCAGGCGACCAAGCTCGCCATTGCCGGCTTCGTCGTGCCGTTCATGGCCGTCTACACGCCGGCCTTGATGCTGCAGGACGCCGGTCCCATCGCGGCGTCGTTCGGCTATCCCGTCGAGGTCGGCTATATCGTCATCAAAGCCTGCATGGGCATCGTGCTCTGGGGGGCCGCCGCCGTCGGCTTCCTCGCCCGCCGCATGGCCTGGTGGGAGCGCTTCGTCGCGTTCTGCGCCGGCCTGCTGCTGGTGGCCGCATTGCCGCTCACCGACGAGACCGGCTGGGCGCTGGCGCTGGTCTGGATCGGCTGGCACTGGTGGCGCGCCCGCCGGCTGTCCACGGCCGGGACCGCATGAGCCTGTGTGTGCTCGCCGCCGGCAAGACGGTGACGCTTGCCGTCGCCGCCTTCACACTGTCCTGGACGCATTCGGTGGAACGGACGCGCTGGCAGGAGGATTGGAAAGTGTCGCCGGCCGGGCTGCAGGTCGTTGAGGCGCGGGTCAAGGGCTCCGGCGCCGGCATGGAGCCGCCGGAGGGCTCGATGCTGCGTAGCGGCTGGTGGGTCTATGCGCCACGGATCGGACCCCAGCCGCGCCTGGTGCTCGCAGCGTCCGGCGCCACCGGGAAGGGTTGGACGCTGTGCACGGCCGCCGGCTGCCGCGAACTGGGCGAGACGGCCGGCGAACCCACCGTGCTCGAACCGTGCGACGGTTCGAGCCAGCCGCGGTAGCGCACGATCAGCCCAGTCGCCGGATGCGATATCTCGACATGGAAGCGGAAGCGGCCGTCCTCGACGGTTTCATATGCGTTCGAGCGCGGGCAAAGCCACATCGGCAATGGCAGGCCGAGAAAACTCCAGCGGCGCAGCACGAGCGACAGGCGGTTCTCGCCGGGAACCAGCGCCATGGCGAAGACGAGCGGGCCGAAACGCTCGCAAAGCAGCCGCTCCGAGCCGCCACGCCCCGCGAACTGCCGGCTCGAAAAACCATGCTTTGCGAAAGTCCGCGTCCAGGTCTCGCCTTGCCCGTCGGTAACGAAACGCACCTTGACGGGGACATCGGCCGCGCCAGGCGGGAAGCCGGCCATGCGCGCAGCAAGCCGGCTAAGCATGCCGCCGCCGCGTTCGATGCTGGCGCGTCCATCCGCCATCGCCGCTCCCTCATGCATCGCACGGACTTCAGCCGGTAGCCTCGTCCAGGCATCGCCGAGCAGGCCGGGATAGAGCGCCTTCCCCTGGCCGGTGTCGTCCCTGACGCCGGTGTGGATTGTCTTGCCGGCAAAGAGCGCCTCATAATCATCCAGCTCGACGTCTCGCACCGCCGCCCGCGCGCCCGGCCCGGGCATGCGGCCGTCGAGCGCCTTGCGGACGATCGCCTCGATCGCCATGGACGGGATCAGCGGCCCGTCATCGCCCTCGGCCAACAGGTGCCAGGATCGTTTGTTTGGTCTGCCCTCTGCGTCCACGCCGTCGACCTCGACGAACATGCCGCCGCGATGCTCGCCCCAAGACAGCCGGTTGGTCGCCCAATGCATCAGCGGCGCCAGCGGCGACAGCGACCGCACCAGGCCGGCGCGGACCAGCCAGGCAAGGCCGATCAGCGCCCGGTGCAGCACCTCGGGTACCGGGCCGGCGCCCATCCAGATCGTCTTCGCTTCCGGCCACAATGCCTGCAGCGCGCGCAAATCCGGCACGTCGACCAGCGAGAACAGCCTGTTTCTCACCGGCACGCGCCCGGGCGGCGCGATCGTATAGCGCATCTGCTCGGTGAGCGGGTAGCCTTCGGTCTGCCTGCCGTCGCGCAAAAGCCGCACCGGCCGGCCGGCATAGCTTGCAATGGCGCGGATGACGTTCTCGCCGACGCCGGCGAAGGGCGACGGCGCGATGCCGCCGCGGATGCCGTCTACACGCGCCATGCCGGCCGAAAGGCGCCGCACGACCGCCGCCGTCAGCACCGGAAAGCTCGACACGCCGGAGAGCACCATCACGCCGGCTGCCTTGGCCGCCGCGTCGAAAGTGGATACCCCGGCGACGAAGTCCGAACCGTCGGCAAGATCGAGATAATGGATACGCGCACCGATACAGGCTTCGACCAGCCGGTAGCGCCCCTCGCCATAGGCCTGGAACGGACCGCTGGCGTCGACGACGATGTCGGGAAACATGCCGGCGAGTTGCACGCCAAGGTCGCCGCCGCGGTCGAATGCCGCCGGCACGAGCCTGGCCTTGGTCGCGCCCCGGCCTTTGCAGTAAGCCTCGGCCCTGGCGAGCGACCGGCCGGCGACGATGAGCTCGAGGCGCGGCTGGTTCTCCAGCAATTGGACGATGCGTCCGCCGAAGGTGCCGTAGCCGCCGACGATGAGAAGCTTCATGCCTTGCCCCCAAGCCTCCGTAACCGCCGTCAGCCGATCAATCGCTCCCGCAACTCGGCCGAAGGTATCGCGCAACTGTCTTTCCGGCCGAACAGCGCGTAGCGGTTCTTGGCGACGCGGTCGTAGAGCCAGTCGCGCAGCGGCCGCGGCAGGATGAGCAGCGCCTTCGCGGCGCGCCATGGCCAGCCGAGCGCGGCCATGACCGCGACGAAGCTGTCGAGCTTCGTGAAGGCGGCGCCCTCGATGATGGCGAGGTTGCTGTCGTAATCGTCGGTCGGCAGGCCGTGCTCGCGGAACAGCGCCTCGCCGAGCGGCGACTGCGCGGTGGCGAAGCGGAAGCGTTTTTTCCGGTCGAGCTTGAGGACGAGCTGGACGAAGCCCGAGCAGAACACGCAGACGCCGTCGAAGACGATCAGCGGCTGGCGGACGTCATGGGCCCGGCGCGGCAAGGTGGGACGTTCGGGCAGGTCGGTCATGGCGGCCCCGGCTGCTTGTGACCCTAGACACTAGGCTAGGGGAGACACTAAGCCAGCCGGCGGCTGCGTCAAAGTCGCGGCGTTGTCGCACGCCAGTTGGCGGCGAGCACAAGGCGTTCGGCGCGATAGGTGGTGGCGCGCTGGTCGGCGGCCGGCCTGCAGATGCGGCCGTGGTGAGCACGTTCGCGGGTCATGATCAGTTCGCGCCGACGCCCAGCGAGTTGCCGCGGCGCGCGCAGGCCGGGCCCGGGCCGCGCATGTAGTAGCGCTCCGGCCGATAGGTCGGCGCGACGAATTCGCGAATGGCGGCGGCGTAGCCGGCGATGTGATTCCAGAAGTTCATTTTACCTGGTCCCTGTCCGCTTTCGGATGTCCCGTCCGAATTGTTCGAGAGCATAGCGTTGAGGCGTGAATAGTCCGTGAACGTGATGTTAATTTCTGGTCCGAAACACGTTGCTTCATGGCTGGATTGCGGCTGATTCGCGGTCTTTCGGTGCCTTTCGTCGCGTTTCCGGCTCGTGTGACTTTTGCATCACATATGTTTCGTTCCGATGTCGCTTGCGCGCGCATCTGTTTCACGTTCGGCCAGTGACAGGGAATTTCCTTTCGCGTGCCTGGGCGGGCAGGAACCTGTCCCGGAAGACAACGTTGACCCCGCAAGGCCGGGGCGAACCCGGCCAAGTTGACGGCTGCCCTGCCGCGCAACTTCCCGACAATGCGAAACATGGAAAGGCAACCGCCATGGGCTTCTTTTCGAAAGACATCAAGACGCTGGACGACCTCTTCATTCACACGCTGCGCGACATCTATTATGCCGAGAAGCAGATCGAGAAATCGCTGCCGAAGATGATCGACAAGGCGACCGATCCGCAATTGAAGGCCGGCTTCGAGAAGCATCTCGCGCAGACCAAGGGCCACATCGAGCGGGTCGAGCAAGTGTTCGAGTTGCACGGCGTCAAGGCCAAAACCGTCAATTGCCCGGCCATCGACGGCATCCTCGCGGAGGCCGACGAAGTCAGCGGCGATGTCGACGACAAGGAGGTTCTGGACGCCGCGCTGATCGCCTCCGCCCAGGCCGTCGAGCACTATGAGATAACGCGCTACGGCACGCTGATCGCCTGGGCCAGGCAGCTCGGCCGCAGCGACTGCGCCAACGTGCTGGCCAAGAACCTCAAGGAAGAAGAGGCGACGGACCGCAAGCTCACCGAGATCGCGGAAAGCAAGGTCAACCTGCAGGCCGCCGAATAGCAGGCTGCGTGGCCAGCCCCCCGGAACCCAAGCGAACCCCTGTCCGTTGCGATTGAAACCGCATCGCGCAGGAGTTCGCAATGGCACCACGCCCGGCTTGGAAGGGCTATCTCAAACTGTCGCTGGTCACATGCGCCATCGAGCTCACCAACGTCGTGACCCATGCCGAGAAGGTCTCTTTCCGCATCCTCAACCGCAAGACCGGCAACACCGTCAAGCGCATCTATGTCGATGCGGGCACCGGCAAGCCGCTTGAGGAGGGCGACGAGATCAAGGGCTATGAGGTGAGCGACGGCGACTTCGTCCATATCGAGGAGGACGAGATCGAGGCGGTGCAGATCGAATCCTCGCACACGATGAGCCTCGACGGCTTCGTCGAGAAATCCTCGATCGAGCAGATCTACCTCGACACGCCCTACTATGTTTCCCCAGCGGACGAGGTGTCGCAAGAAGCCTTCGCCGTCATCCGCGATGCGATGGCGGCCAGGAAGATGGCGGGGCTTGCGCGCATCGTGCTTTATCGGCGCGAGCGCCCGGTGGCGATTGAGCCGCTCGGCAAGGGCATGGTGCTGACCACCTTGCGCTACGACGACACGGTGCGCCGGCCGGCGACGGTGTTCGAGGACATCACAGCGGCGAAGACCGACAAAGAGATGATCGACCTCGCCCAGCACATCATCGACGGCAAGAAGACGAAGTTCGACCCGTCGAAATTCGACGACCGCTACGAGGAGGCGCTGCTCGAGCTGATCCGCGCCAAGAAGGCGGGCAAGAAGGCGCCCAAGGCCAAGGCGCAGCCAAAGCCGTCCAACGTGGTCAACCTGTTCGATGCGTTGAAGAAGAGCCTGAACGCGGAAGGCGGCGGCAAAGCCGGCAAGGCCACATCGAAAGCGGCGGCCGGGAAAAGCAAGAGCAAGGCCGCGCCAAAACGCAAATCCGCATAGGAGGATGGCGGCATGGCCGGCCTCGAGCAGTATCACGCCAAGCGCGATTTCAAGAAGACCGCCGAGCCGGCCGGCAAGGTCGGCAGGCAAAAGCAAGGCGGCGGCATCTTCGTCGTCCAGAAGCATGCCGCCACGCGGCTCCACTATGATTTCCGGCTTGAGCATGACGGCGTCTTGTGGAGCTGGGCGGTGACGCGCGGCCCGAGCCTCGATCCGCACGAGAAGCGGCTGGCCGTACATGTCGAGGATCACCCGATCGACTACGCGTCCTTCGAAGGCACCATTCCGAAGGGCCAATATGGCGGCGGCTCGGTCATCGTCTGGGACGAAGGCAAGTGGACGCCGGATGGCGATCCGGCCAAGGGCATCAAGAAGGGCCATATCGACTTCGAGCTCGAGGGCCACAAGCTCAACGGCCGCTGGCATCTGGTCAGGCTGCGGCCCCGCCCGGGCGAGAAGCGCGACAACTGGCTGCTGATCAAATCCGACGATGCCGCCGCCCGGCCCGGCGAGGACGTTCTCGAGGAGAAACCGAAATCGGTGAAGTCGGGCCTGACTATCGAGGAGGTGGGCGAAGGCAAGGCCGCCAGGGGCGAGAAGCCGAAAGTCTGGCAATCCAACAGGCCGGCTGCCGCCAAGACCAAGGCCGGGCCTGGCAAGCGTCTCGAATTCATCGAGCCGCAGCTCGCGACGCTGGAAAAGGATGCGCCCGCCGGCGAGGACTGGCTGCATGAAGTCAAATTCGACGGCTACCGCATGCAGGCGCAGATCGCCGGCAGCGAGGTGAAGCTGCTCACCCGCGCCGGTCTCGACTGGACGGACAAATTCGATGGTCCGGTCACCGGCGCGCTTGCCAGGCTGAAATGCCGCGACGCCATCATCGACGGGGAGATCGTGGTTTTGGCCGACAGCGGCGTCTCGTCCTTCCCCTTGCTGCAGGCGGATCTGTCGGCCCGCCGCGCCGACCGCTTCGTCTACTATGTCTTCGACCTGATGCGGCTCGACGGCAGGGATCTGCGCCGCGAACCCTTGGTCGAACGCAAGCAGGCGCTGGCAGAGCTGCTGGGCCAGCAGCCCGAACATTCGGCGCTGCGCTTCAGCGACCATTTCCACGAGCCGGGCAAGGTCATGCTGCAGCATGTCTGCCGCATGGGCCTGGAAGGCGTGGTATCGAAACGCGCCGACGCGCTCTACCGCAGCGGGCGCGGGCTCTCCTGGATCAAATCCAAATGCACGCTGCGCCAGGAATTCGTCATCGGCGGCTATCTGCCCTCGGACAAGACCGGGCGCGGCCTGCGCTCGCTGCTGGTCGGATTCAACGAAGGCGGCAAGCTGCACTATGCGGGCCGTGTCGGCACCGGCTTTTCCGGCAAGGTGATGACGGATTTGAAGAAGAAGCTCGACGGCCTCAAGGCGACGGCCTCGCCGTTCTCAGGCGCCGTGCCCAAGGGCAAGGGCCTCACCTTCGTCAAGCCAGAACTTGTCGGCGAAGTGGAGTTCCGCAGCTGGACTTCCGACCGTATAATCCGCCACGCCTCGTTCCAGGGGTTGCGCGAGGACAAGCCGGCGGAGGAAGTCGTGCAGGAACAGCCGAAGAAGGCCGAAACCGGGGCGAAGCCGGGTACAAAGACCGCGCCGAAATCCTCGGCCGGAACGGCGAAGACCTCGATCAAGCTCTCGCATCCCGACAAGCTGCTATGGCCCGACGAAAAGGTTTCCAAGCGGGACCTGCTCGATCACTACGCGCTGGTCTGGCCGCGAATGGCAGAATTCGTCATAAACCGGCCGCTGAGCCTGGTGCGGGCCCCGGACGGCATCCACGGCCAGCGCTTCTTCCAGAAACACGCCTCGCCCGGCATGAGCGACAAGATCGCGAGGATGAAGGATCCGACCGACGGCGAGGAGATACTGTTCATCAAAGATTTCGACGGGCTGGCCGCGCTTGTCCAGTACGGCGTGGTCGAGGTCCATATCTGGGGCTCGACGATCGATGAGCTGGAAAAGCCAGACCAGATCATCTTCGATCTCGATCCGGACGAAGGCGTCGATGTCGGCCGCGTGCGCGAGGCGGCGCTCGACATCCACAAGCAGCTCGACGAGCTGTCGCTGCCGAACCTGGTCAAGACCTCGGGCGGCAAGGGCTACCACGTGCTGGTGCCGCTGAAGCCGTCGGCCGAATGGGACGAGGTCAAGGATTTCGCCCATGATTTCGCCCGCGCGCTCGAGCAGGCCGCGCCCGACCGCTACACGGCGACGCTGTCGAAGAAGGCGCGCACCGGCAAGATCTTCGTCGACTATCTGCGCAACGGCAGGGGCTCGACCACGGTCGCGCCCTATTCCTCGCGCGCCAAGAAAGGCGCGACAGTGTCGATGCCGGCGACCTGGCCGGAGATAAAGAAGGGCCTGGCGCCGAATGCCTTCCCGCTTGGGGATGCTTCCACGCTGGCACAGCTGAAGAAGGCCGATCCGTGGAAGGAGTTCTTCAAGCTGGGGAAGCCGTTGAAAAGGGGGTGAGCCTGTGCGGAAGAAGCCCACGTCGTGATCCTTCGCGCCCCCCTCTGGCCTGCCGGCCATCTCCCCCTCTAGGGGGGAGATTGATCGCTCAGCCGGTTTCGCCAATCTCCAACCTTGCAGGAATGGCGGAGCGCCAGAACTGCTGATCTCCCCCCTAGAGGGGGAGATGCCCGGCAGGGCAGAGGGGGGCGCCTCGCGCCGATATTGCGAGCGTATCGCTCGCGCAGCACTACGCCAGAAACACCCTCTCGAATTCCTGCCGACCCTTCGGCGAGAACACCACGGCGCGGCTGTCCTTTTCGCGCCGCGCCCATTTCTCGGCGATGATCTTGTCGAGGATGGCCGCACCCAGCGTGCCGGCGAGGTGCGATCGCCGCACGCTCCAGTCGAGGCAGGCGCGGCAAACCGGCCGCCGCGCCTTGGCACCGGTCTCGATGCCGAGCGCGGAAAAATGTGAGGCCCCGGAAGGCGAGAGCCTGATCTGGTTGTCGTCGCGCAGCAAAAGCTTCCTGTCGAGCAGCCGGTCGAGCATCGCCACCGCCTGCTCGCCGGCCAGGTGATCGTAGCAGACCCGGGCCACGCGCATGGCCGCGTCGCGCGGTCCCGGCCGCACGCGCTTCGGTCCGACCGCTTCGGCGACGCCGATGATCGCCTCGATCATGCCAGCCACCTGCGCGCCGGCGAGACCGTAATAGCGGTGTCGGCCCTGGCTGGCCAAGGTCAGCAGGCCGCCATCCATCAGCTTCGACAGATGCGAGGAAGCGGTGGGCAGCGACACGCCGGCTTCCAGCGCCAATTCCGACGCCGTCAGCGCCGTGCCGCCCATCAGGGCGTTCAGCATGTTGGCGCGCGCCGGGTCGCCGACCAGGCTGGCGATGCGGGCGATGTCGGGTCCTTCACGCATGGTTCGATCCTCGTCGAAGCATTCCTGTCAGGGAAGCACTATTCTGCGGTCGGCTCAAGCAGCGCGGCAAACTCTCCTGACAGGAGAATGCCTAGCACAAAGGCGCAAGCGATGTTTCGACCGCGGTCGAACCGTCGTCGTCAAAACCCAACGGACGAGGAGACCGACATGACCATCACCTGCTTTATCCCGCTACGAGATCGACCCGTTCGGCAAGGCCGCCTTCGAGCAATATGCGCGAGCCTGGGGCCAGGCCATTCCGCGCTGCGGCGCCGATCTGATCGGCTACTACGCGCCGCATGAAGGCTCGGCCACCACCGCTTACGCCGCCTACAACATCGAGAGCCTCGCGGCCTACGAGGCCTACCGCGCGCGGCTTGCCGCCGACCCGGCGGGCAAGGCAAATTATGAATTCGCGCGGCGCGAGAAATTCATCTTGAAGGAAGATCGCCTCTTCCTGAAGCTGGTGTCCGGGCCGCATGGGCCGAGACAGGTCTTTCGCACCGACGTGGTTGTCAAGGAAGGGGTCGAGACATGATCGCTGTCATCTTCGAGGTGGAGCCGGCGGAAGGCAAGCGCGATGCCTATCTCGGCGTCGCCGCCGAGCTTAAGCCGCTGCTCGAGAGCATCGACGGCTTCATCTCGGTCGAGCGCTTCCAGAGCCTGGCCGACCCGAAGCGTGTGCTGTCGCTGTCCTTCTGGCGCGACGAGGAAGCGGTGAATGCCTGGCGCAACACCGATGAGCACAGGCAGGCGCAGAAGGCGGGGCGCGGCGGCATCTTTGCCGGCTACCGTCTGCGCATCGCCCATGTCGTGCGCGACTACGGGATGAAGGAAAGGGCCGAGGCGCCGCAGGATAGCCGCGAGGTGAATGGGTAGGCGCGGCTCTTCCTTCTCCCCTTGTGGGAGAAGGTGTCGCCGAAGGCGACGGATGAGGGGTGTTCCAGCTTGGCGACGCCGGAGGAGACGGCACGTTTGCCGACGTCTCACTCCGCTGGAGCACCCCTCATCCGTCTCGGCGCCACGCGCCGATCCACCTTCTCCCACAAGGGGAGAAGGAGAAGGCTACGCATTGCCGATCAGCACGCCCGCCCCGAACACCAGCGCGCCGCCCAACACCACCTGGAAGGCGGCGCGCCAGAACGGGGTCTGCATGTAGCGGTTCTGCACGAAAGCGATCGCCCAGAGCTCGAAGAACACCACCACCGCCGCCACGGCGGTGGCCGTCCAGAAATGCGGGATCAGATAGGGCAGCGCGTGGCCGAGGCCGCCCAGCGAAGTCATCAGGCCGACCGTCAACCCTCGCTTGAGCGGTGAGCCGCGCCCCGACAGCTTACCGTCGTCGGAGGCGACCTCGGTGAAACCCATCGAGATGCCGGCGCCGATCGAGGCGGCGAGGCCGACCAGGAGCGTCTGCCAGGTGTCGTGCGTGGCGAACGCCGCGGCGAAGATCGGCGCCAGCGTCGACACCGAGCCGTCCATCAGCCCGGCCAGCCCCGGCTGCACATAGGTGAGGATGAACTGGCGCTGCTCGGCCGTCGCCTCCTCCTCCTTGACCGTGCCCGGCACATGCTCCTGCTCCAATTCATGCGCCGAGCTCTCATGGCCCTGCTCGGCCGCAGCGAGGTCGTTGAGCAGCTTGCGCGTGGAGGCGTCGGTGGTGCGCTTGGCCGCCTCGACGTAGAAGCGATAGGCCTGCCGCTCCATTTCCTCGGCCTGCCGCCGCACATGCTCGATGCCGAGCGGCTTCACCAGCCAGTCGGGCTTGCGCTCGAAATAGCCTTTCACATGCTCGCGCCGGATCAGCGGGATGCGCTCGCCGAAGCGCTTGCGGTGAAGCTCGATGAGCGAATCGCGATGGCCGTCCTCTTCCTCGGCCATCGCCTCGAACACTTTTGCCGATTGCGGAAAATCCTGCGCCAGGCCATCGGCATAAGCGCGGTAGATGCGTCCGTCATCCTCCTCGGAAGAGATCGCCAGCGCCAGGATCTCCTGCTCCGAAAGCGAATCGAAGGAACGGCGGCCGAAGCCGAAAACACGGGAAAGCATGATGGGATCACTCTAGTTTAGAATTGTTCTAAACTATGATCTTGGCAGTCGAAGGTCAATTGCCAACGGCGCGGGCTGCGGGCGCGAAAATGGGTGATTAAGCGGAAGCCGGCCCAACTCTTCATTATTGCCGAATGTTTGCCTATATAGCTTGCCACCACCGAAATTGAAGGACCCCCTGCATGACGGACAAGAAGCCCCCGCACGCATTTGACGCCAAGCCGGTTCTCGATCTCATCGCCAGCATCGAGGCCGACCTGCAGCGCCTGAAGGGTCTTGTCGAGGAACAGCTCGATAAATTCGACCCCGCCAACCCGCACAACAAGACGCCGGACGGCAAGCTGACCGAGGAAGGCGCCGAGTGCTGCTACCGCATGTTCGACGAAGGCAAGTCGCGCTACACGGTTTCCCAGCAGATGAAGATATCCTTCGCCGCCGCCACCCACCGCTTCAATTCCTGGCGCAAGCTGGGCGGCAGCAAAAGGACGAAGACGCTGCTGGGGTGAGGGGTTGCCGGCAGGCGCAATGTCGGCGGGACAGCGCCCCCTCTGGCCTGCCGGCCATCTCCCCCACGAGGGGGGAGATTAGCTGTTTCGGCGCCCCGCCCAATTTTGCGACCTAGGGGATTGTTGAAAGCCGGCGTGACGTCTGATCTCCCCCCATGTGGGGACCATGTGGGGGAGATGTCCGGTAGGACAGAGGGGGGCGCGAAGAAACGCAAACTTCCCAAGCGGCCAAACTACCTTGTCTCCGTCACATTTTTTCGTTGGCGCGACGCCTCGGTTTGCGTGCACCATGACGGGGCTCATCCCGCGAGGCCCATCATGCTCACCCTGCCCGGCATCTCCGACATCCGCGCCGCCGCCGAGCGGCTTTCCGGCTTGATCGTCGAAACGCCGCTCATCGAATCGCCCGAGCTCAACAAGCGCTATGGCGGCCGCATTCTGTTCAAGCCCGAGACGCTGCAGCGCACCGGCTCCTTCAAGATCCGCGGCGCCTACAACAAGCTGTCGAGCCTGAGCGAGGAAGAGCGCGGCCGGGGCGTCGTCGCCTTCTCGTCCGGCAACCACGCGCAAGGGGTGGCGGCCTCGGCCGCCATGTTCGGCGTCAAGGCGGTGATCGCCATGCCGGTTGATGCGCCGGCGCTCAAGATCGGCAATGTCCGCAAAATGGGCGCCGAAGTGGTGCCGTTCGATCGCTACAAGGACGATCGCATGACGGTCGTTCGCCCCTATATCGAAAATGGCATGGTGCTGGTGCCGCCCTTCGACGATCCGGCCATCATCGCCGGCCAGGGCACGATCGGCCTGGAAGTGATCAAGCAGGCGAAAGCGCTTGGCGTGGCGCTCGACGCCGTCGTCGTCCCTTGCGGCGGCGGCGGCCTGTCGAGCGGTATCTCCGTCGCCGTCAAGGACGCCTCGCCGCAAACCGCCATCTGGGCGGTCGAGCCCGAACATTTCGACGACACGCGCCGCTCGCTGGCCAAGGGCGAGCGGGTTTCGAACGAACCCGGACACGCTTCGATCTGCGATGCGCTGCTCACCGCCGAACCCGGCGCCATCACCTTCGAGATCAACCGCCGGAATCTCGCCGGCGCCATCGCCGTCTCCGACAAGGCGGCCGCCCAGGCGATGCGCGACGCCATGGCCCATCTCAAGCTTGTCGTCGAGCCCGGCGGCTGCGTCGCGTTTGCCGCGCTCTCATCCGGCGAGATCGACCTTGCCGGCAAATGCGTCGCCGTGGTGCTGTCCGGCGGCAATGTCGATTTCGGCACCTATGCCGGGATCATGGCGGCGGCATAGAGGCCCTTCGTAGCGGGATACTTGCCTTTAGCGTCGATCACGTTACGTTTTCCAATTGGTCACTTTGGTCACTGCCGGGAGAAGCTGTTGCTAGGTTACCTGCCATTTGTCTTGGGCGGGGCACTCGGGCTGCTGGTTGCGTTTCTGCTTGCTGGAGCGTTTGGCATCGGTGGAACCGCCCAGTTGTTGCTCTTTGGCCTGTTGCCTGCCATCGGCGGCGCCATCTGCGAGCGCATGACCAGCCGCAACTGATCTTGGCCAATCGAGTCGACCTGCCCTGCGTCAGAGGCGTCCGGCCTAATCCAGCGTTCGCCTGAACCGCACCAGCGCCACGCCGGCAAACAATGCCACGAACACGACGAGCCAGCCGACTTCCGTCGCCACCGCCGGAAGCTCCGCCCCTTTCAGCATGACGGCGCGGGTGATGCGCAGGAAATGCGTCAGCGGGAAGATCTCGCCAAAGGTCTGTGCCCAGCCAGGCATGCCGCGATAGGGAAACATGAAGCCCGACAGCATGATCGAGGGCAGGAAGAAGAAGAAGGTGAGCTGCAGCGCCTGCATCTGCGTGCGCGCGATCGTCGAGATCGTGTAGCCGAGCAGCACCAGCGACAGCACGAACACCAGCACGGTCGACAGCAGCAGCGACAGCGACCCCATGAAGGGAATGGCAAACAGAAGCTTGGCCGCCGCCAGCACCACCACCACCTGCACCGCGCCCACCACCAGGTAGGGCAGCACCTTGCCCATCATGATCTCGAGCGGGCTCGACGGCATGGCCAGCAGGTTTTCCATCGTGCCGCGCTCGGTCTCGCGCGTCAGCGCGATCGAAGTCATCATCACCATCGTCATCTGCAGGATGACGCCGAGCAGGCCGGGCACGATGTTGTATTGCGAGATGCCTTCGGGATTGTAGCGCCGGTGCACGACGACATCGAGTTGGCCGCGCGCCGCCTCCTTGGCAGTCTCCTCAGTGCCCTGCGCCCTGAGCAGCGCCTGGCCGGCCACGGTGCTCAGCGTCGAGATCGCGCCGCTGGCGACCGCCGGGTCGGTGGCGTCGGCCTCGATCAGGATCTGCGGATTGTCGCCGCGCTCGACGCGGCGGGCGAAATCGGCGGGGATGGTGACGACGAAGGAGACGTCGCCGCGCGCCATCAGGAACTCGGCTTCCTCGGCACTTTGCGCGACATGGTCGAAGCGGTAGTAGCCGGTGGTCTGCAGCGCCGAGACCATGGCCCGCGTGTAGGGGTCGCTGCTGGTCGCCACGAGCGCGGCCGGCAGGCTCTTCGGGTCGTTGTTGATCGCATAGCCGAACAGCACCAGCTGGATCAGCGGCACCCCCAGCATCATGGCGAAGGTGATGCGGTCGCGCCGCATCTGGATGAATTCCTTGGCGAGCAGCGCGCCCAGCCTGGCGAAGGAGAAGACCGCGTTCATGCCATATTGTCCTTCGAGCCGGCCATGAACTGGATGAACACATCCTCGAGGCTGGTCTCGCCCGGCTTCACGGTGACGCCCTTGTGTTCCTTCTCGACGTCGGCCAGCGCCTTTTCGAGCGCCGCCTTGTCGGAGCCGACGACATGCAGCGTCGCGCCGAACGGCGCCACCTGGTCGACGCCGGGCCTGCCCTGCAGTGCCTCGGCCACCTGATCGAGCCGCGGCCCCTGCAAGACGAAAGTGGTCAGCCCGGCATTCTTCACCACCTCGTCCACGGTGCCGGTGGCGAGCATCTTGCCGTAGGAGATGTAGCTGATGCGGTGGCAGCGCTCGGCCTCGTCCATGTAGTGGGTGGAGACGAGCACGGTCAGCCCGCCGCCGGCAAGGCGATGGATCTCGTCCCAGAACTCGCGCCGCGCCTTGGGATCGACGCCCGCCGTCGGCTCGTCGAGCAGCAGCAGCTTCGGCTCGTGCATGATGCAGGCGGCCAGCGCCAGCCGCTGCTTCCAGCCGCCGGAAAGCGTGCCGGCCAACTGGTTGCGGCGGCTCGCCAGGCCGAGATCCTGAAGCGTGCGCGAGACATACTCCTCGACCGGCCTCAGCCGGTAGAGCCGCGCCACGAATTCGAGGTTCTCGCCGATCGTCAAATCCTCATAGAACGAGAATTTCTGCGTCATGTAGCCGACTTCGCGCTTGATCTTGAGCGCGTCGGTGCGGATGTCGAAGCCCAGCACCGTGCCGTCGCCTTCGTCCGGCGTCAAAAGCCCGCACATGATGCGGATGGTCGTCGTCTTGCCCGAGCCGTTCGGCCCCAGAAAGCCGACGATCTCGCCTTCGGCGACCGTCATCGTCACATGGTCGACGACGGTCTTGTCGCCGAAGCGCTTGACCAGGCCGCGAACGTCGATGGCGTTCATTGCCCGAGATCCGCAAGATCGACATCGACGATCTGGCCGGGCTGCAGTGGTCCCGCATCGCCCTCCGGCCGTGCCTCGACGAGATAGACCAGCTTCTGCCGGTTCTCCAGCGAGTAGATCACCGGCGGCGTGAATTCGGGGTCGGGCGAGACATAGCTGACGCGTGCCTTCAGCCCCGTCCCGCAGCCGTCGCAATGGACGTTGAGCTCGGTGCCGACCTTGACCGCCGAGAACGCGCCTTCGGGCACATAGACGCTGAGTTTCACGGCGCCGTCCGGCAGCATCGAGATCACCGGCGCGGTCGGCCCGGCTGTGTCGCCTGGATTGCGGATGACGTCGTTGACGCGGCCGGGCGAGGGCGCCGCCAGCACCCGCTTCGACAGCCGCCACTCGGCCTGCTCCAGGGTCGACCGCGCCTGCTTGACCTGGTTGTCGGCGGCCTTGATGGTCTCGGCGCGCGCCGGCAGATTGCCGACGGCGAGATTGGCTTCCGCCTGGCCGACCTGGGCATTGGCGGTCTCCAGCGAAGCCGAGGCGGTGTCGTAATCGGCCTGGGTGCCGGTGCCGCGCTTGTAGAGGTCGCTGGCGCGGTCGTATTTGCGCTTGGCGTCGGCCGCCTGGGCTTTGGCCATGTCGACCTCGGCCCTGAGCACGGCGATTTCCTCGGGGCGCTTGCCGACCTGCAGATCGGCAAGCTGCGCCTGCGCCTGCGCAAGCGCGGCTTTGGCCTGCGCAACCTCGATCTTGGCGTCGGCGTCTTCCAGCGTCGCCACCGCCGTGCCATTCTCGACGCGGTCGCCGCGCCGGACCGTCACCGTCGCCACCTGGGCCACTTCGATCGGCGCCATCAGCACATATTCGCCTTCGACATAGCCGACGGCCAAAGGTGCGGCCGGCGCGCAGGCGCCGAACAATTGGGCCGCGAACGGCAGCGAACAGAGAATGCTCATGATTTGCCCTTCTTGCCGGTGGCCGGCCCGCGTGCGGCCAGCATTGCCCTGAGATTGTCGGTTGCGACCGCCACCACCTTGGCGGCCTCTTCATTGCCGATCTCGCGCCAGCCCATCCGGCGCATCACCGCCTCGCGGCCGATGCGGAAATAGATGACCTGGCCGATCATGGTGAAGACGGTAAGCTTGGTCGCTTCGCTCTCGGCCGGCTCGCCGGTCGCCTGTTCCCAGACCTGGCACAGCCGCCGGTGCGTCGGCTCGAACACGCCGGCATAGATGCGGTCTAGCGCGGCGGTCGGATGCGAGAGCTCGCGAAGTACGAATTGTACGATCTCGCCGGCCTGCGGACTGGCCACGACGAAGCCCACCATCCGCTCGAGCGCCGCGAAAAGCTGCGCCTGGGCTGCTTCCGGGTCCAGGGGCGCCGTTGCTTGCACGCCGCCCAGCGCCTGGCCGGCAATCCCCTGGATGGTGTCGACGATGAAGTCGGCGGCGGCGGCGCGCAGGCCTTCCTTGCCGCCGAAGTGATAGGCGATGGAGCCGATATTGGCCTTGGCCTCGGCCGCGATCTCCCGCGTCGAGGTGCCGTCGAAACCCTTCCGCCCGAACAGCCTGAGCGCCGCGTGGACAAGCGCCGCGCGCGTTTGATCGGCGGTGCCGACCTCGCGCTGCGGCCTCCTTGCGATTGATCCTTTGTTCATGCCTCAACTTTAATCAATCGATTGATTAAAGTCAAATTTGACCGCGACTCGGCTTGCCTTCTCGATCCTCACAGGCTTTAGTGCGCGGCCATGGGCAAGGAAGTCGAGCGTAAGTTCCTGGTCTCCAGTCCCGCCTGGCGCGATGAGGTCGAGGCGGAAATCCGCATTCGTCAATTCTACGTCGCCGCACAGCCCGGCCGCTCGGTGCGGGTGCGCATCAGCGACGAGCGCTCCGCCAAGCTCACGCTGAAGTTCGGCGACAGGGCGCGCGAGCGCGACGAATTTGAATATTCGATCCCGCTTGCCGAGGCTGAGGAATTGATGGCGTTCGCCGTCGGACGTGTCATCGAGAAGACACGCCACCATGTTAGACACGGCGGCTATCTCTATGAAGTCGATGTTTTCGGCGGCGAGCTCGCGGAGCTGGTGATCGCGGAGCTGGAGACGCCGGAGGACATATCTGACGAAATGCTGCCCGACTGGCTCGGTCGCGAGGTCACCGGCGAGTCGAGGTTCTACAACGCGTCGCTGGCCCTCGGGGGGAATCCGGAGATCGCCGCATGAGCTTCCGCATCGATCCGCGCTTGCCGCTGACCGGCGAGGTCAGGCGCATATTGGCCGACGAGATCGGCAAGGCAGTCGCCCATCTCGAGATGGCGCGCGAGAAGCCGGAGCAGGGACTGCACAAATGCCGCAAGCGGCTGAAAAGCGTGCGCGCCTTGCTACGCCTGGTTCGTTTCGGGGACGAACCGTTCTGCCAGACCGAGAACGAATGTTATAAGCAAGTATCGGCGCTGCTGGCCGGCCCGCGCGAGGCGACCGCCTTGATCGAGACCGTCGATCGCTTGGCCGATGCCTTTCCGGAACAATCGGCAGGCGGCGGTCTCGACCCAGTGCGCGAGCGGCTGGTGCTGCGCCAGCACGAACTCCACGCCGGCCCCGGCCTTGACGCCGCCATCAATGCGGCGATCGCCGCTTGCCGGGAAGGCCTGGAGCGCATCGACAGGCTGGCTTTGCCCGATCAGCCGGAGCAGGCGGCCGATATATTGGCCGACGGCGCCCGCGCCACCTTACGACGGGCGAAGAAGGCGCTGGACAAGGCGGAGTCGCGCGGCGAGGCCGACGATTTTCACGACCTGCGCAAGGCGACAAAGACCCACTCCATGCATCTGTCGCTGCTCGGCCGCCTGTGGCCGACGCCGATCAAGGCGCGCCGCAAGGCGGTCGACAGGCTCGGCGAAGAGCTCGGCGAATTGCACGACGTCTTCGTCATGCGCGCCCTGCTCGACGCCGAAGGCGAGCCGCTCGGTCCCGCCGACGAGACGAAGCTTCTGCGCAAGCTGTTGAAGCGCTCCGAAAAGAGCCTGGCCAAGGCCTGCCTTGCCGATGCCGCCGACCTGTTCGGCGACAGCCCCAAGCGCTCGGCCAAGAGATTGGCCCGCAAGGCGCGCGATGATCTCGCCGGACCGCAGGAAGAAGCGAAGGCGGCGTGACGCTCTTCCCTTCTCCCCTTGTGGGCTAGCGTGCGCACACATTTGCTTCGTGCTGTGGTCAAGCGTGAAGAGACGCGGTCGGG
>NZ_VFWS01000085.1:0-22700 GCF_006443065.1 Mesorhizobium sp. B1-1-5
GCGACGGAGCTTCGCTCCTGCTCCGCCCTGGAATGACGATCGCGATGGGCGTTTCGGCCAATCTCCAAGGCATGCCACCTGTCAACGCAAACAGAGCCGACCGGTCAAAATCCCTGTGTAGTGCCTCTAGCGAGCCATGCCCCACTTTTTTGCCAACGGCCTATAGCCTCACGCAAACTTTGCGTGATCGGCAAGCACTTCGTCGATCACGTTGCGCTGCCTTTCCGCCTCCGCCTGGTTGGCGTCGTGGCCGGCGACGGTGATCAGCGCCTTCCACAGCGTCCAGCCGCGGCCGCGCGCCCAGGTGGCGTCGTCGACGTCGATGCGGGTGCGAAACGCCTCGCGGCTTTCGCCTTCGAAGAAGGTCCAGGTTATAGCAAGATCGCAGGACGGGTCGCCGACGCCGGAGGTGCCGAAATCGATGACGGCGCTCAAGCTGCCGTCCTCGACCAGAAGATTGCCCGAGGCGACATCGCCGTGGAACCAGACCGGCGAGCCATGCCAGGTGGCGGCGAGTGCCGCGTCCCACACGGCGGTTGCGGCTTGCGTGTCGATCCGGCCTTCGAGCGCGGCGATGGCTTGCCTCGCCTCGCCGTCATAGATGCTCAGCGATCCACCGCGATGAAAATTATGCTGGCCGGGCGCAGGCCCATCCGTCGCATCGATGCCCCTCAAAGCGACAAGGAAATCGGCGAGCGCCACGGCAAACGCGCCGAGATCGGCGATGCGCGCACTCCTCGCCGTCTCGCCCTCGATCCAGCGATAGACCGACCAATGCCAGGGATACCCCGCCGCCGGCTCGCCCATGGCCAATGGCGTCGGAATGGGCAGCGGCAGATGTGGGGCGAGTTTCGGCAGCCAGCGATGCTCCTTCTCGACCTGCAGCGAATAGGCGGCCGCGCTCGGCAGCCTGACCGTCATCTCGTCGCCGAGATGGAAGGTGCGGTTGTCCCAGCCGCCGAACTCGACCGGGCTGACCGGCAGATCCCGCCATTCAGGAAACTGAGCATCGACCAGCCGGCGCACGAGATCGATATCGATGGTCGGTTGCGGATCATTCATGCCTTCGTCCCAAAGCCGCTTCGCGCCTTCGGGCGACAGCCATCAATGGGGAAACTCCAGCCCCATCTCGCGGTAGCGCTCGGGGTCGTCGCCCCAGTTCTCGCGCACCTTCACGAACAGGAAGAGGTGCACCTTCTGCTCCAGAATGCCCGCGATCTCCATCCGCGCGGCTTGCCCGATGGCGCGGATCGTCTCGCCCTTGTGGCCGAGCACGATCTTCTTCTGGCTGTCGCGCTCGACATAGATGACTTGCTCGATGCGCACCGAGCCGTCCTTCTTCTCTTCCCATTTCTCGGTTTCGATATGCGAGGAATAGGGAAGTTCCTGATGCAGCCTCAGATAAAGTTTTTCGCGCGTGATCTCGGCCGCGAGCTGGCGCATCGGCAGGTCGGAGATCTGGTCTTCCGGATAGTACCAGGGACCGGCCGGAAGCGTCTCGGCGAGATAGTCGAGCAGGTCCTTGCAGCCGGAGCCGGTCAGCGCCGAGACCATGAAAGTGCGCTTGAACGGCACGCGTTCGTTCGCGGTCGCGGCCAAGGCGAGAAGCGTCTCCGGCTTGACGCGGTCGACCTTGTTGAGAACCAGAAGCATCGGCTGCCGGACGTCCTTCAGCCGGTCGAGGATGGCATCGGCATCGCCCTTGATGCCGCGCTCGGTGTCGATCAGCAGCACGACGATATCGGCATCCTTGGCGCCGCCCCAGGCGGTGGTCACCATCGCCGTGTCCAGCCGCCGCTTTGGCTTGAAGATGCCCGGCGTGTCGACGAAGACGATCTGCGCGTTGTCATGCGTGGCAATGCCGCGCACGATGGCGCGGGTGGTCTGCACCTTGTGGGTGACGATCGACACTTTGGCGCCGACGAGCTGGTTGACCAGCGTCGACTTGCCGGCGTTGGGCGCGCCGATCAGTGCTACGAAACCGGAGCGCGTCGCGGGGGCTTGAATGATTTCCGTTTCTGTCATGCCGCGCTCCATACGCCCTCGCGCAGCAAAAGAGTAGCCGCCGCGGCCTGCTCGGCCTCGCGCTTGGAGCGGCCGCTGCCGACTGCGGGCGCGAAAGAGCCGACTTTTACGCTGACCGTGAACACCGGGTCGTGGTCCGGTCCGTCACGGCCGTCGATATGGTAGGCCGGCACGGCGCCGGCGGCCGCCTGATGCGCCCATTCCTGCAATTCGGTCTTGGCGTCGCGCCGCGCAGCGCCCATCGCCTGCGAGCGCGGCTGCCAGTAGCGGTGGATGAACGCGCGCGCCGCGTCCATCCCGCCGTCGAGATAGAGCACGGCGATCAGAGATTCCAGCGCATCGGCGCGCAGATTGGTGCGCTTGCGGCCCTCGAGATTGCGCACATCGGAACCGGCGCGCACCAGTTCCGGCAGGCCGATCTGTTCGGAGATTTCCGACAGCGCCTCGGCATTGACCAGCGCGTTGAGGCGCAGCGAAAGCTCGCCTTCGGCGGCATCGGGAAAGGAGGCGAGCAGCATGTCGGCCACGACGAGGCCGAGGACGCGGTCACCCAGGAATTCGAAACGCTCGTAGTCGACGCCGGCATGGGTCGAACGGGCGCTGGCATGGGTCAGCGCCCGCTGCAGGCGCTGGCGGTCGGCGAAGACATGGCCGGTGCGCTCGACGAGCGCTTCGGCAAGGGCATCGGCGGTCAAACGCTTGCTGGCCGCCATCGCTCTAGTGGACGAAATGGAACAGGCGCCCGGCGCGCATCAACGACGGCCACTTCCAGATCTCGAGCGGGCTCGCCTTGCCGGCGATCGAGAAGAAGATGAGGTTGGCGCGGCCGACAAGGTTCTCGGCCGGCACATAGCCGACGGCGAAGCGGCTGTCGGAGGAATTGTCGCGATTGTCGCCCATCATGAAATAGTGCCCGGGCGGCACGACGAATTCGCGCGTGTTGTCGCCGATCGAATCGGAATTGATGTCGAGCGTGTCGTAACTGACGCCGTTCGGCAGCGTTTCGCGGTAGACATCGATCGGCCGGTTCTCCTCGGTGACGTCGGGATTGTCGATCTGACCGGTCTTCACGCGCGGCACGCCGACGTCATTGATGAAAAGCTGGCCGTCCTTCACCTGAATCTTGTCGCCGGGCAGGCCGACGACGCGCTTGATGTAATCGACCGACGGATCCGGCGGGAACTTGAACACCACCACGTCGCCGCGCTTGGGCTCGGAACCCCAGATGCGGCCCGAGAAGAGATCGGGACCGAAGGGCAACGAGTAACGCGAATAGCCATAGGCCCATTTGGTGACGAAGAGATAATCGCCTTCGAGCAGCGTCGGCCGCATCGAACCGGAGGGAATGGAGAAAGGCTGGAAGAGCAGCGTGCGGATGACGAGCGCGAGCAGCAGAGCCTGGATGATGACGGAAAAGGTCTCACCAAGCCCGCCGGATTTCTTCTGCGATTTTTCAGCCACGCTCATGTCGTCCTCGATTGTGCGATGTTGGTATAGAGTCTCGGCGGGCGCTGGGCAACGTCATGCCGCTCGTGGTCAGATGGAATCAATGTGGCGCTTGTTCGGCGGGCACCGCCTCGATGATCACAAAGGCTTGAGCAAGCGGGAAATCGTCGGTGATGGTGAGATGGATAAGCGCGCGGTGGCCTTTCGGCAGGATTTTTTCCAGCCTGGCCGCGGCGCCGCCGGTCAGCGCCATGGTCGGCGCGCCGCTCGGCAGGTTGACCACGCCCATGTCGCGCCAGAACACGCCCTCGGCCATGCCGGTGCCCAACGCCTTGGCACAGGCCTCCTTGGCGGCGAAGCGCTTGGCATAGGACGCCGCGCGGGCGGCACGCTTTTCCGACTTGGCCTGCTCGACCTCGGTATAGATGCGCTGGACGAAGCGCTGGCCGTGCCGCTCCAGCGATTTCTCGATACGTCTGATGTCGATCAGGTCGCTGCCGATGCCGATGATCATTCCGCCGGCACTTCCCGTCCGCCCTGCCGCGCCTTCTTCTCGGCACGCTCGGCCATGCGCTTCCGGCGCTGCTCGCGAAACACCGTCATGCCCCAGCGCGTGATGGCGTAGAACACGAGCCCGAAGACCAGGCCGAGCGGCACCGCGCCGATCAGCATCGGCTCCAGGATAGGGTGCCAGAGCTTGGCGAAGGAAAGCTTGTGCATCATTTCGCCCAGATGCTCGGGCGGGCCGTGCTTCGGCAGATGCTCATGCAGCAGCAGCTTGCCGGTCTCCCAGGACGCGCCCCACAAAAGCGGGAAGGTCAGCGGATTGCCGAAGAACACCGCGCCGAGTGCTGCCGCGACCAGATTGCCGGCGATAATCCAGCACAGCACGGCGGCGACGATGAAGTGGAAGCCAAGCGGGAAGAAGGACGCGAAAACGCCCGCGGCGACGCCGGCGGCGACGGAATGCGGCGTCGCCTTCAGCCGCAGGATGCGTTTGGAGAAATACTGCACGGAACGCGAGAACGAGCGGCGCGGCCAAAGATAAGTACGCACCTGTTCCAGGAGGCCATCAGGCTCTCGGCGTCGAAAAAGCACTCTGTTCCAGTTCCCGGTCCAATACGCGCTGCCCCTGCCCACCGGGTCGCGCCAACATATCTTGCGCTTCGATGGCGCAGAAAGGCAACAAGCTTTGATATAGCGACGACCGGGCCGCGCAACAACGAACGCCGCCGCGATGGTCTGCCGCAGGCTGTAACAACAGCGTCATTCTGGCGAAACTGAGGAAAACAACCGGGATGCGGAGCCGATGATCACCATTCGACCGGCGCAGGCCGAGGACGCCGAGGCGCTGCCGCGGATCGAGCAGTCCGCCGGACTGGCGTTCCGCGCCATTGCGGAACTGGCGTGGCTCGCCGACGGCGACAATATCAGCGTCGAGCAGCACCGCGCGCTGATCGCCGCCGGCGCATGCTGGGTTGCCGCAGACGAGCAGAACCGGCCGGTCGGCTTCCTGAGCGCCGGGATCGAGGGCGACGCGCTGCACATATGGGAGCTGGACGTGCGCCTCGACCGGCAGGGCCAAGGCATCGGCCGCGCCCTGCTCGAACAGGCGGTCGCGGACGCCGGGCGGCGCGGGCTGGCGGCGGTGACGCTCACCACGTTTCGCGCCGTCGCCTGGAATGCGCCCTTCTATCGCAAGACCGGATTTCGCGTCCTGGAAGACGCCGAGATCGACGAACGGCTGGCAAGCCTGCTCGACGACGAGGCCAAGCACGGCATGCCTTCGGACCAGCGCTGCGCCATGCGGCTCGATCTCAACCGAGCCGATACTCGCTGACCTCGACCAGATTGCCGTCCGGATCGCGGAAATAGACCGACATCATCTTGCCGCGCGCGCCGGTGCGTTCGACCGGACCGACTTCGATCGCCACGCCATTGGCCTCGAGCCTGGCCTGGACCTCGGCAAGCGGCACTGCCGCCACGAGGCAGAAATCGCCGGAACCCGGCGTCGACGCCTTCGCCTTCGGCTCGAAGGTGCGACCGACTTCGTGCAGGTTGATCTTCTGCGAGCCGAACAGAAGCGCGGTCGGCCGGTTCGCTTCGTCGAGCCGCCGCATGCCGAGCACCCGCCGATAGAAGTCGCAGGTCGCTTCCAGCGAGCGGACCGTCAGCACGAAATGGTCGATCCCGGCGATCATTGTCGCCTCGGCGCGCGTCTCCGACAAAGAGATTCAAGCGACGCGCTCAAGTATCTGTTTTCATACATCGCAATGTCAGATGTTGCGGCTTCCCGGCTTAACGGCTGGAATGGCTGCGAGTTCCGGCGGCAGGCGGTCGGCGGGATAGGCCGGCACTTCATATTCGGCAAGCGCGATCAGCGGCACGCCGACATCGGTCTTGCCGGCCGAGCGATCGATGATGCAGGCGGCGGCCACGACCTCGGCGCCAAGCTCGCGCAGGCAGTCGATGGTCTCGCGGATCGACAGGCCGGTGGTGACGATGTCCTCGACGATGACGACTCGCGCGCCTTCGGCGATCTCGAAGCGGCGCAACCTGAATTCGCCCCCTTCCCGCTCGACCCAGATCGCCGGGACGCCGAGATGGCGCGAGGTCTCATAGGCCGGGATCAGGCCGCCGATGGCCGGGCCGACGACATAATCGATCCCGCCCGGCACCGCCTTGCGGATCTTCTCGGCCAGCGCCTTGCACAGGCGCTCGGTCTTGTCGGCATGCATGAACACGCGGGCCTTCTGCAGGAAGACCGGACTGCGCAGGCCGGACGTCAGGATGAAATGACCTTCGAGGACGGCGCCGGCCTCGCGGAAAATGCCCAGCACTTCGTCGGTGTTCATTGTTCGGTCCCCCTTGGCGAGTGGTGAATGGTGAATGGTAGTGAGAGCACCTTCTATTCACTATTCACTATTCACTATTCACTATTCACTATTCACCCATTCACACGCCGCGCATCGCTGACGCTCGAATTGTCCTTGAGCTGCGACAGCAGCCGGTTGAGATGCTTCAGGTCCCAGACCTCGAGATCGATCAGCATCTCGGTGAAATCGGGTGCGGTGCGTATCATCGACAGCGTGTGGATGTTGGCGTCGTTGGATGCGACGACCTGGGCGATGTCGGCCAACGAACCCGGCGCATTGATGGCGGTGACCGAGATGCGCGCCGGAAAACGTTCCTTGGTGCGCTCGTCGATGTCCCAGCGCACGTCGATCCAACGCTCGGGCTGGTCGTCGAAGGCCTGCAAAGCCGGCGACTGGATCGGATAGATGGTGATGCCGGTGCCGGGCTGGATGATGCCGACGATGCGATCGCCGGGCACGGCACCCTCGGGCGCGAAACGCACCGGCAGGTCGCCGCGCACGCCGCGGATCGGCACCGCGCCGTCGCGCTGCTGGTCCTTGTCCTTCTTCGCGGCGCGGGTGCCCGGCATCTGGAACAGCATGCCGGCGGCGTTGCGGATCTTCGACCAGCCCTCCTCGCGCTGCTTGGGCGCCGCGACGGTGACACGCTCATCCTTGTAGTCAGGGAAGACCGCTTTCATGACGTCGGTGGAGCTTAGCTCGCCGCGGCCGACCGAGGCCAGCACGTCCTCGATGTCCTTGCGCGCCAGCCGGTGCAGCACCGGCTTCAGGCTCTCCTTGGTGAATGTCTTGCCGGCGCGCTCGAAGGCTCGTTCCAGGATGCGGGCGCCGAGCCCGGAATATTGCTTGCGGATCGCGTTCTTGGTGGCGCGGCGGATGGCGGCGCGCGCCTTGCCGGTGACCACGACCGATTCCCAGGCGGCGGGCGGCACCTGCGCCTTGGAGCGGATGATCTCGACCTCGTCGCCGTTCTTGAGCTCGGTCATCAACGGCATGATGCGGCCGTTGACCTTGGCGCCGACGCAGGTGTCGCCGACATCGGTGTGGACGGCATAGGCGAAATCGATCGGGGTGGCACCGCGCGGCAGCGCGATCAGCATGCCCTTGGGCGTGAAGCAGAACACCTGGTCCTGGAACAGCTCCAGCTTGGTGTTCTCGAGGAAATCCTCCGGATTGTCGCCTTCGGCCAGTTGCTCGATAGTGCGCCGCAGCCAGGCATAGGCGTTGGTCTCCCTGGAGATCGCATGGCCCGCGCCGTTCATCTTGCCGCCGGTATCCTTGTAGATCGAATGCGCGGCGACGCCATATTCGGCGATCTTGTTCATCTCCCTGGTGCGGATCTGCAATTCGACGCGCTGGCGCGACGGGCCGACGATGGTGGTGTGGATCGAACGGTAGTCGTTCTGCTTGGGCGTCGAGATGTAATCCTTGAAGCGGCCAGGCACCATTGACCAGGTGGTGTGGATAGCGCCAAGCGCGCGATAGCAGTCGTCGACCGAATCGACCACGACGCGGAAACCGAAGATGTCGGAGAGCTGCTCGAAGGAGAGCGCCTTGGCCTCCATCTTGCGGAACACCGACCACGGCTTCTTCTGCCGGCTCTTCACGCCCGCCTTGATATCGTGTTTTTCGAACAGGCCCGACAGCGCCGTCTCGATCTCCTGCAGGACGCCCCTGTTGCGCTCGAAAATCTCGGCAAGCCTCGCGGTAACAGCGCGGTAAGCCTCCGGATTTATGTAGCGGAAGGCTATTTCCTCCAACTCCTCGCGCATGCCCTGCATGCCCATGCGCCCGGCCAGCGGCGCATAGATCTCCATCGTCTCCTCGGCGATGCGCAGGCGCTTGGCTTCCGGCATATGGTCGAGGGTGCGCATGTTGTGCAGGCGGTCGGCGAGCTTGACGAGCAGAACGCGGACGTCCTCGGAGATCGCGAGCAGGAGCTTGCGCAGGTTCTCCGCCTGCTCGGCCTTTTTCGAGACCAGATCGAGCTTCTTCAGCTTGGTGAGGCCCTCGACCAGCTTGCCCATCTCGGGGCCGAAGAGCTCGTCGATCTCGGCGCGGGTCGCGGTCGTATCCTCGATCGTGTCATGCAGCAGGGCAACGGCGATGGTCGCCTCGTCCATATGCATGTCGGTGAGGATGGCGGCGACTTCGAGGGGATGCGAGAAATAGGGATCGCCCGAGGCGCGCTTCTGGTGGCCATGCTTCTGCATGGCATAGACGTAGGCCTTGTTGAGCAGCGCCTCGTTGACGTCAGGCTTGTAGCGCTGGACGCGCTCGACAAGCTCATACTGACGCATCATGGGCTGGATCTCGCGGTGCTGAAATGATTGATGCGCCGCACCGACGTGCGACGCATCTCATAGATAGCCACGAAACCTACGATACGGAAGTCCTGGATGGTTGATCCAACCCGGACAAAAGCACTTAGTAGTCGTCGCTCTTTTCCGGCGGCACCAGACCTTCGATGCCGGCGAGCAGGTCTTCCTCGCTCATGCGGTCGAAAGTGACGTTCTCCTCGGCGTCGTCGGCGTCGGCGGCAACGGCGGTCGCACCGGTCTGGTCGGCGATCGCCTCGCCCTCGGCTTCCGGCTCGTCGACCTCGACATGCTTCTGCAGCGAGTGGATCAGGTCTTCCTTGAGGTCGTCGGGAGACAGCGTCTCGTCGGCGATCTCGCGCAGCGCGATGACCGGGTTCTTGTCATTGTCGCGCGGAACGGTGATCTGCGCGCCCTGGCTGATCTGGCGGGCGCGATGGCCGGCGAGCAGCACGAGTTCAAAACGGTTGTCGACCTTGTCGATGCAATCTTCAACGGTTACGCGGGCCATGGACTGCCCCTTTCATGCGATGGATTTGATGGAAAGCTGGCGCGCTCCATAACGCGGGCGCGGCCGAAATACAAGCTTTATGGCGCCAGCGTCAGCTTGGCGGGCCGTTGCCCGGCTCATCATCGCGCCACGCCGTGAGGCTACCCACATAGTGGCGATCACAATTGCTTGCAACACAGAGCCATGCCCTTGGATATCCACAAATTGCGCGTTATCTCGGAGGTGACGGTACAAAGGTCCATTTGCCGGACCTATTCGTCAAACGCTTTTAGACGACAAAAATTTTCGAAAGGAATGTTTTTCAATGTTCGATCCCCGTGAAAAGATCGCTCTTTTCATCGACGGCGCCAATCTCTATGCCACGTCCCGCGCGCTGGGCTTCGACATCGATTACCGCAAGCTCCTGTCGAGCTTCCAGAAGCGCGGCTACCTGCTGCGCGCCTATTATTACACCGCGCTGGTCGAGGATCAGGAATATTCGTCGATCCGGCCGCTGATCGACTGGCTCGACTATAACGGCTTCAAGGTGGTGACGAAGCCCGCCAAGGAATTCACCGACTCGACCGGCCGCCGCAAGATCAAGGGCAACATGGATATCGAGCTGACCGTCGATGCGCTGGAGCTCGCCGATGTCGTCGACCACTATGTCATATTCTCCGGCGACGGCGACTTCCGCACGCTGGTCGAAGCGCTGCAGCGGCGCGGCCGCAAGGTGTCGATCATCTCGACCATGGCCTCGCAGCCGCCGATGATCTCCGACGATCTGCGCCGCCAGGCCGATCATTTCATCGACCTGATGACGCTGAAGAGCGAGGTTGGCCGCGATCCGTCCGAGCGACCGGCGCGCCGGCCGGAACCCGCCGAAGTCGACGAGGACGATTATTGACGGGCGGCGGCCTTGACCGCCGTGCCCTCCCCCGAACCCAGCCGTGACTGCCCGCTCTGCCCGCGGCTGCATGATTTCATCGCCGCCTGGCGCGAGCGTGAGCCCGGCTGGTTCAACGCGCCAGTGCCGACCTTCCTGCCGCCGGAGGGTGAAGATTCAGTCCGCCTCTTGATCGTCGGGCTGGCGCCCGGCCTGCGCGGCGCCAACCGCACGGGGCGCCCCTTCACCGGCGATTATGCCGGCGACCTGCTCTACGGCACACTGATCGCGCACGGTTTTGCGCGCGGCGAATTCAAGGCCAGGCCCGATGACGGCTTACAACTCGTCGGCACGGCCATCACCAATGCGGTGCGCTGCGTGCCGCCGGAGAACAAGCCGGTGGGTGTCGAGATCGCCACTTGCAGGACTTTTCTCAAGCCGACGATCGCGCGCTTTCCCAACCTGCGCGCCATCCTGACGCTGGGTGCGATCGCGCATCAGTCGACTGTGCGGGCGCTGGGTGAGCGCGTCGCGGCCTTTCCGTTCCGCCATGGCGGGAGGCAGCAAGCCGGCGGCATCGCGCTGTTTTCCAGCTATCATTGCTCACGCTACAACACCAATACGGGCGTGCTGACGCAGGAGATGTTCATCAGCGTGTTCAAGGAGATTGCGGCGTTCCTGAAGAGCTAGATTCAGGCGGCTTCCTGTCGGTCTGACACCCACTCATACCGGCAGCAGCGCATCCGGCTTCACGTCGCCGATGGAGGTATAAGTGTGCGTCTCCTTCACTCCCGGCAGCGCGAGAATGACCCGCGTCAGAAAATCCTGATAGGCGGCCATTTCCGCGATGCGCGCCTTGACCAGATAGTCGAAGCCGCCGACCACCATGTGGCACTCGAGAACCTCGGGCGCCTTGGTCACCGCATCGGCGAAGCGCTCGAAAATATGCGGCGCCGTGTGATCGAGACGCACCTCGATGAAGACGAGCGTGCCGCGTCCGATCTTTGCCGGATTGAGCACGGCCCTGACCGCGGTGATGTAGCCTTCCCGAAACAGCCGCTTCACCCGTAGGCTGGTGCCGGTCGGCGAGAGGCCGACACGCGCCGCCAGATCAAGTGTGGTGCGACGCCCATCTTCCTGCAGCAATCGCAGGAGATTGCGGTCGACGCCGTCGAGGTCGCTTGCTTCAGCATTCACGCCAAACCTGCCTCTAATCTGCGAGTTTCACTCGAATTTCGGGAAAAGAGCGTATTTTGTCACGGGCTTTTCGGCAATAGCCTGCGCTTCCATCGCTTTCTGCGGAGATGCTCTTCGCTGGCGATGTCACGACGGCGGCGGAACATGGCGGACGCGCGAGACTCAGGAAACTCCAGGCTGGCGATCATCGCGGGCCTGACCATGATCGGCATCTACGCAATCCAATTCGTCGCCGCCCGCTTCAGCCTCAGGGAGCACCTGACGGCGACGGATCTGGCCGCCTTGCGTTTTGGCGGCGCGGGGGCGGTCTTTCTGCCGATCGTCTGGCGCGGCGGCCTCGCAGGCATGAGGGCGCTTGGCTGGCGACGGGCCTTGGCCTTGGCGGCGCTGGCCGGATTGCCTTATCCGCTGATCATCAATTGGGGCCTGACCTATGCCCCTGCCGCCCATGCGGCAGCGCTTTGTCCAGCGTCGATCGTCTTCTTTTCGTTCCTGCTGTCACGCATCGTCTTCAATGACGGCGCTTCGCGGCAACGGACCATCGGTGTCCTCGCGATTGTCGCCGGCCTGTCGCTGTTCATCGCGCCGGCGCGCGACGGCACCGGCGGCGTTCTCTTCGGCGATATGCTTTTCATCGGATCGGGCCTGATGTTTTCGGCCTATGCCGTTCTTGTCAGGCGCTGGCGTGCCGATCCGGTCACGGCGACGGCCGCGGTGGTACTTCTGTCGTGCTTGCCGTTGCCGGTTCTCTATTTCGTCGCACCAAGCCATATCCATGCCGCGGCCGCCACGGAGATCATCAGTCAGATCGTGATCCAGGGGATTCTGGCCGGCGCAGCAGCCATGTTCCTCTATACCTACATCGTCCGGCAACTGGGGCCGCAGACGGCATCGCTGTTCCTGCCCGGCATACCCATCGCCACCGTGGCTGTCGGCATGGCGGTACTCGGCGAAACGCCGATGACGATCCAGTTCGCAGCCATTGCCATCATGGCCGCCGGGATGGGCTTGTCAGCGATCGGAGGGCGGATTGCCTGTAGACGTCTTAATGCACCGGCGCCGGGAGGATCGTGAGCCTTCAGCGATACGGCAAGCGATTCAAGGGCCGGCAATTCAAGGCGTCGGCGCAAACAACTTCGCCAGCGTCTCGCGGCTGCCCTTCAGGACGTTGAGATCGACATCGCCTTCGATGCCGTCGACGCGGCCCATATTGTGATACTGCCAATAGGTCCAGTCGTTCTCGCGCGGCCTCATCGCCAGCGAACGCAACCAGCGCCGGCGGTTAAGGATGCTGCCGGAATAGGCGTCTGCCGCCTCGTCGGTCAGATAGAAAACCGCCTGCTTGCCGAATGCCGTCTCGACCGGGCCGAGGAAAGCGGCAAGCTCGGCGTTCAGTTGCTGCGGCGACGGGCGCTGCGGGCAATTGCCGCCGAACTCGATGTCGACCACCGGCGGCAAAAGCGGCTCGCCGCGCGGCACCTCCGAGATGAAGTTCTTCGCCTGGTCGGCGCCTGGCCGGCAGAAGGTGAAGAAGTGATAGGCTCCGACCGCCAGGCCGGCCGCCCGCGCCTCGCGCAGATTGGTCGCGAACTGGGTATCGACATGGGTGCCGCCTTCGGTCGCCTTGATGATGGCGAAGGCCACATCGTCGGCCGCGACGCGGGGCCAGTCGATCTTTCCCTGATGATGCGAGACATCGATGCCGCGGATCGGAAACTCGCCGCGATCCGGCGAAAAGCCGCGGAACCAGAAGAAGGCGCCTGCCACGACGGCACTGGCGACAACCACGACGGCAAGGCCCCAGAAAACAATCCGCTTGCCCAAGACATCCCCCGTCAGAAGGCAATACGCGCCGGACCGGAGAACCGGCCGACGGCTTTTTTCAGGCGACCGGGTGCGGGCGGCCCGGGAGCTTAGCCGCGCTCCTTCAGCAGCCGGCCCTTCTCGCGCGACCAGTCGCGCTGCTTCTCGGTCTCGCGCTTGTCGTGCAGCTTCTTGCCTCGCGCAACGGCGAGCAGCAGCTTGGCGCGGCCGCGATCGTTGAAATAGATTTTCAGCGGCACCAGCGTCATGCCTTCACGCTCGACGCTTTGCGAGAGTTTCGCCATCTCGCGCTTCGAGACCAGCAATTTGCGGCGGCGGCGCGGCTCGTGATTGAAGCGGTTGGCCTGCAGATATTCCGGCAGATAGGAATTGATCAGCCAGATCTCGCCGCCCTCGGTCGAGGCGTAGCTTTCCTGGATGTTGGCCTGGCCCTGGCGCAGCGACTTGACCTCGGTGCCGGTCAGCACCAAGCCGGTCTCGATCGTGTCGAGCACCTCATAGGAAAAGCGCGCCTTGCGGTTTTCCGCAACGGTCTTGTTGTTGGGATCGGCTTTCTTGACTTGATTCATAATGCGGAGAGGTGGCGCCTCATCCCTAATTTATCAAGCCGGCGTGCTTCAGCGCCGCGTCGAGCTTCTCGGCGGTCGAAGCCTCGACGGTCACCAGCGGCGAACGCACCACGTTCTCGACCTTGCCCAGCTTCGACAGCGCGTATTTGGCGCCGGATACGCCAGGCTCAATGAAGATCGCCTTGTGCAGCGGCAGGAGCCGATCCTGCAGCTCGAGCGCCTTGGCGCTGTCGCCGGAGAGCGTCGCTTCCTGGAATTCGGCGCAGAGCCGCGGCGCGACGTTGGACGTCACCGAGATGCAGCCGACACCGCCATGGGCGTTGAAGCCGAGCGCGGAGGCATCCTCACCGGAAAGCTGGATGAAATCCTTGCCGCAGGTCATGCGCTGCTCGGAGACGCGCTCGACCTTGCCGGTCGCGTCCTTGACGCCGGCAATGTTCTTGAAATCGTGACGCAGCCTGCCCATCGTCTCCGGCGTCATGTCGATCACCGAGCGCGGCGGGATGTTGTAGATGATGATCGGCAGCTTGGTCGCCCTGGCGACGGCCGCGAAGTGCTCATAGAGGCCGCGCTGCGTCGGCTTGTTGTAGTAAGGCGTGACCACAAGGGCGGCATCGGCGCCGGCCTGTTCGGCATACTTCACCAGGCCGACAGCTTCCTCGGTGTTGTTGGAGCCTGCGCCGGCCACGACCGGCACCCTGCCCTTGGCCACCTCGATGGCTACCTTGACGACATGGCGGTGCTCCTCATGCGACAGCGTCGGCGACTCGCCGGTGGTGCCGACGGGAACGAGGCCTTTGGTGCCCTCGGCGATCTGCCATTCGACGAATGAGCGAAAGGCTTTCTCGTCGAAGCGCCCGCTCTTTTCGAACGGTGTCACGAGCGCAGTCAGCGAGCCTCTCAGCATGTCGTCCAAACTCCTTGGAATTTTGTCGGTTTATGCATGTCGTCGTCCCAAAACCGGTTTCCGCTTCTGGGCGACATGCGTTGATGTTTCATCAGATCGGTCAGTTGCGCGCCTTCTACCCGAAAGCGAAGCCGCGCACCATAGTCTCGACATGGTTCAGCGGCAAGCATCGGCGGGACACCAGCAAGCGCAATTCGAACGGCCTCGATAACCTTTTGTTTACGAGCCCTTCACGACCTAAGTCTAGGCTTTGCATCGGGTTCTCAATGCCCGCGCCTGCTGACGATGTGCTAGGATCGTAAAATGCCGACGAGGCGGCCCCATCTTTTCGCGCTTTTGGGCGCGATCGTCGCGCTGACGCCTACCATGGCGATCGGTGGCAGCGTCGATGCGCGCGCGACGGCCTCGATCCCGGCGCCAGATGCACCGCAGGCGCCTAGCCAGACGCCGATTGCCTCCGACATAGCGCAACTGAAGAGCGGGCTCGATGCGCTTGCCACCAACAACATCGTCGGCGCGCGCAATGCGCGCGACACGCTGCCCGCCACCTCGCTCGACCGGCACATCCTCGCCTGGGCGATCGCGCTTTACGGCGGCGACCAGGTGCCGAGCGGCGAGATTGCCGACGCGGCCAAGATGCTGCCTGGATGGCCGGGCACGATCGCGCTGCGCAAGAACAGCGAGCGTGCGCTCTATCGCGAGAATCCGCCGCCGCAGGTGGTCGTGCAGGCCTTCGGCCGCAGCCAGCCGCTGACGCCCGAGGGCGTCATCATCCTTGCCCGCTCGCAGGTGGCGCTTGGCAACCAGGCCGCGGCGCGGTCGGTGCTGGTACCCTTTTGGCGCACGGAAAGACTGGAAGCGAAGGATGAGGCGGCCGTCATAAAGGAGTTCGGCACGCTGATCCCTGCGGCCGACCATCGCTACCGCATGGAGCGCATGTTCTATGCCGACCGGCCGTCGTCGGCGCTGCGCGTCGCCGGCCTCGCCGGCGCACAGCCGCTGGCGGATGCCTGGGCGGCAGCCGACAAGGGCGACAAGAATGCCGCCAAGCTGTTGAAGGCAGTGCCCGCGGCGCAGCGCTCGGCAGGCTATTTCTTCGCCGAGGCGGAATATCTGCGCAAGCAGCAGAAATTCGCCGAAGCCGCTGCTGCCGTGATGAAAGCGCCGACGAACCGCGATTCGCTGGTCGACCCCGATGCCTGGTGGGTCGAGCGCCGCGTGCTCTCGCGCGAGCTGGTCGACCAGGGCGACATGAAGACCGCCTACAAGATCGTCTCCATGCACGCTGCCGAGAGCCCGTCGAACGCCGCCGAGGCCGAGTTCCATGCCGGCTGGTACGCGTTGCGCGGCCTCAACGACCCGGCGACCGCCGCAAGGCATTTCACGCGCATCACCGAGCTCGCCCAGGGACCGGTGTCGCTGTCGCGCGCCTATTACTGGCTCGGCCGCGCGGCGGAAGTCGGCGGCCCGGGCAGCGCCAAGGATTATTTCACGCGCGCGGCCAGCTACGGCACGACCTTCTATGGCCAGCTCGCCGGCGAGCGCGTGGGCTTAAGGACCCTCAATATCGCCTATCCGAAGCCGAGCGCGGCCGACCGCCAGAGTTTCGACGGCCGCGAAGCGGTGAGCGCGATCAAACGGCTGCAGGAGGCGGGCTATGACCGCTACGCCGAGACGCTCTACCGCGACCTTGCCGGGCAGCTGACCAGCCCGGGCGAACTGGCGCTGCTTGCGGTGCTGGCCGAAAAGCAGGGCAACCATTTCATGGCGCTGAAGGTCGGCAAGATCGCCGCTCAGCGTGGCATCGATGTCGGCGCGCTGTCGCATCCGCTGGGCGTCATTCCCGATTCGGCCAACATTTCCGGATCCGGCAAGGCGCTCGCCTATGCCATCGCCCGCCAGGAAAGCGAGTTCAATATCGGCGCCGTTTCCAGCGCCGGCGCGCGCGGCCTGCTGCAGTTGATGCCGGGCACCGCCAAGCAGTTGGCGAAAAAGGCCGGCATGAATTTCTCGCAGGCGCGGCTGACGACGGATGCCGGCTACAACGCGACGCTGGGCTCGGCCTTTCTCGGCGAGCAGCTCGACCGTTTCGGCGGCTCCTATGTGCTGACCTTCGCCGGCTACAATGCCGGCCCGAACCGCGCCGCCCAATGGGTGGCGAAATACGGCGACCCGCGCGGCAAGGACGTGGACGCCGTCGTCGACTGGATCGAGCGGATTCCCTACACGGAAACAAGAAGTTACGTGCAGCGCGTGATGGAGAATTACGAGGTCTACAAGATGCGTATTTCAGGCAAATACGACATCGTGGGGGATCTCGTGAACGGACGAAGTTGAGGGCGCAAGGATATCGAAGCGCATCGCGTCAAAACAAATTCAAGCGGTGCGTTTTAAATCCGTGTTTGGCATCTGGTTCTCTCAAAACTGCGGCGCACTCGCGAACGACGTGTTAGTCCCGGCAGAAGGGTCGCGTCGCTACAATCGAATCTCTGGACCGCTGGTTGAACTGGCCATGGGCAGCGCCCCGGCAATGCTTGACAAGGACGTGCTTCTGTCGTTCCTTTAGTGAATACGAATATTCCGGGTGGGCGGATGTTGTTCGCGAGTGAGCTGGTCGTTCCTGCGCAGCGGCAGTACGACTATACTGTGCATAGCCTGTCCTCGGGGAAATACAGCCCGCCTCTACCAACATCGGAAGACGTCACTTCTCCATTGGGAATGCCAGGGAGCTTGCCAGGTCGACATCTTATTGTCGAACTCCACGATGCCGTAAACCTCGACGACGCTTCTTTTATAGACCAGATCCTGCGGCACGCAGCCGAGGCCGCCAAAGCGAAAGTGCTCGCGCTCCACCATCACGTTTTCACGCCCGATGGCGGCGTTACTGCATTTGCGATGTTGGCTGAGAGCCATATTTCCATCCATACCTGGCCAGTGGAATGTTACGCTGCGGTGGATATATTCATGTGTGGTACTTGCAATCCCCTCGCTTGCCTGCTCGCCTTTGCAACGGCGTTTCGACCAAAACGCATGAGTGTACTGAATCTCAGCCGTGGTTCGCACGCGCTGGACTAAAGCGGCCACAAGGCGGCGCCTACGCGTATCTTCTCGGAAGAACGACACGCGTGAAGACAAAAAAGGCTTGAAGCGCGTTACTCAAATTTGTTTCGACGCGACGCGCTTTAAGTCCCTGGATCGAGGATAGAATGCCAGTCCGCGACGATATAGATCGTACGCCAAGCGACCTTGAGACGCCACAGCGGACGTATCCCCTGCCGCCTTTGCCGCCAGGTTATTTCTACGTAGAGATTGAGAAGCCGCAAGGATCCGTTGGCGCGTTCGTGCGGGAGGATGCCGATCCCTTCGATGAGTACAACTACCGCATCAAGAGCATCGTATATTCCGGACGGACGCAATTCCAGGATGTCATCGTAGCTGACACCTGCAACTTTGGACGCGCATTGTTCTTGGACGGCGCGATTCAAAGCTCGGCCGAAGACGAGGGTCTCTATCACGAGATCCTCGTGCAACCAGCGCTTCTGATGCACGACGATCCACGCGAAGTTCTCATTATCGGCGGGGGAGAAGGCGCAACCCTGAGGGAGGTGTTGGCGCACCGGTCAGTAAGCCGCGCCGTGATGATCGATATCGATCGGGAGCTTGTCGATATCTGCCGCGACCAGTTGCCGACTTGGCACCGGGGTGCTTTCGACGATCCGCGAGCTACGCTGCTCTACATGGATGGTCGAGCTTATCTGGATGGCGCCGATGAGATGTTCGACGTCATCATCGTCGACGTCGTCGACATGCTGGAAAACGGACCGGCGCAGCGACTTTATACGCGGCAATTCTATGAACTTGCGCATAGTCATCTGCGCCCGAATGGTATCTTCATAGTGCAAGCACTCGAATTTTCCTTTGCGGATTATAAAGCTCATTGCGCCCTGCGGCGCACGCTCCGGACGGTCTTCGCGGAAGTACACAGTTACAAGACATGCGTTCCGTCCTTTCTGGGCAGTTGGGGATTTTTGATCGCCTCGAACAGCGTGTCACCGGACAGCTTCAGCGCGGACGTGCTCGATCGGGCAATTTTGGCGCGCCTTGGCCCGGAATGGCTCGACCATCTGACGGGACCCTTCATCCAGGCCAGTTTCACCCACTGCAAGGAAACGCAGTTTCTGCTCGATCTCCCCGGGCCGATCCTCGAGGATGACGTGGCTTTTGTCGAACCTCCCGATATCGCGGAGGAAGAGCCATCCGGTTCGCTTTTGCCGGCCTTGCGCGATTGACCGCAATGACTCCACAGGAGGTTCGCAGTCCTACGATTTGGCGGCTCCGCCAAGCTACGCCGGACGACAGCAACATCTGGCTTGCTCTTGAGCATCCCACCTCGCTTAAACTCGTTCGGGAATTGCTGACTGATTTGCCGGCGCACGCGGACGGATCGCTGACATTTGTCCACCTGCTTCCAGGAATTGAGACGCCTTTCGACGTTCAAAAGGAGTTCGAAGCCTGGGTAGCGGAATGCGATAGCGCCGAACCATATCTGGATGTGGTGAGTCGGAATGTCCGGCTTGTCTGGCGCGACCGGCGCTGCCTGGCTTTCGCACCCGCGCAAAGCGTTGACGACTGCCTGGCGGCGGCGGCGGCCTTCTCGCACACTTATAGCACCCTATCGTCGGAAGAGGCGCGACTGGAGGAGGCATGGCCGGCGATGATGGCAGATGTCGCTCTCACACATGACGTCCCCCGCGCTGCATTGCGTGAACAATCTCGCGTCAACAACATGACCCGGCGCTTTCAATCCGCGCGTATTTTGGTGACGCGCATCGACATGGCACTGCAACGAAGGGAGCCGACGCTCCTTCCTGCGGCGAAGCGGCTTTTTAGCGAGCTTGCGCTGCAGTCCGACTTGGCGTCGCGCGTCCGCTTGCTGGACGATGGGATCGAGGTCGGCGAAGACCTGTACGAACGGGCCAACGATCGGCTGATCGAATATCGCAACTTCCTGACCGAGCTATGGGTGGAGATAGCCATTCTTTGTGCAATTTTGGCCGAGTTCGCGGTGCTGTTGGTGGATCTTTTTGAAAGATGAATCGGGCGAGGATCGACTTTTCGACCTGACGGCGGACCAGCTGACGACAGATGGAAGGAAGCCTTTCTTAGCGGCGCCCAGCTGACCTTGGACCACCAAAAGCCATAGCGCGTTCGAAGGCCGGTCCACATGTATGCCTTCTTGTTTGACTGTCCCTGCCCTGGCCTGTAGCTCTTGCCGATCCGGCAAGGGATGGCATCCAAAATGGCCAGCGACGGTTTCTCCGACTTTTTCTACACCGCGCCCGATGGTTTAAGACTCCATGCCCGTATCTACGGCGAGGCGAACGTCGGCAGTTGGCCGGTCGTCTGCCTGCCCGGACTCACCCGCAACGCCCGCGACTTCCACGAACTGGCGCTTTACCTCTCAATCAAGGCGGCAAGGCCGCGCAAGGTCATCGCGTTCGACTATCGCGGGCGCGGGCAATCCGACCGTGATCCTGATATCGGCCACTATAATGTCGGGGTCGAAGCCGGCGACGTGCTTGCCGGATTGTCGGCGCTCGGCATCGAGCAGGCCGCCTTCATCGGCACGTCGCGCGGCGGGCTGATCATCCATGTGCTCGGCGCATTGAAGCCGGGCATACTGAAAGCCATCGTGCTCAACGACATCGGCCCGGTAATCGAGGCAGCGGGCCTCGCCCATATCCGCTCCTATCTCGACCGCGCGCCGAGACCGAAGACATTCGCTGAGGCGGTGGAGACCCAACGCAGCGTGCATGGCGCCGACTTTCCAGCGCTGGCGGATGCCGACTGGGCACGCATGGTGGCTGCAATCTGCCGCGAGACGGAGCCCGGCTGGGTGCCGGATTTCGATCCTGCGCTGGTCGACACGCTGGCCGGCGCCGATTTCACCAAGCCGCTGCCGGACCTGTGGCCGCAATTCGACGCGCTCGCCGCGATTCCATTGCTTGTCATTCGCGGCGCAAACTCGAAACTGCTTTCCACGACGACGCTTGAAGAGATGCAGGAACGGCATCCCGGTATGGAAGCGATCATTGTCGAGGGCCAGGGCCATGCGCCCTTCCTCGACACCGGCGATTTGCCGGAAAAGATAGCGACGTTCATCGAGCAAGTCGAAAATCAAGTCAGACAAAAGTAAAGCCCGAGATTATCAATCCCGGGCTCGCCTTTAAAAAATAGATTTCCGCCCGCCAGCAAGGCCGATCCGACCGGCTTAGAGCGCGTCACGCTGAAGCACGCGACATGCTCTTAATCTTTGTTTCGATGCATGTCGTTCGCCCGAAACCGCGCAGCGGCTTGGGCGACATGCATTATTTGCCTTTCGAGCGCTTGCTGGCCGCCTTGGCAGGTTCCGGCCGTTTCGCTTTCCGAGGAACCGAGGTTGGCGTGGTGAGAGGCGACGCGAACGCGCAGTTTTCCGCCGAGCGAGACGACGCTTCGTCGCCGCGCGGTTTCTCGAGAACGACGACGCAGCCATCGAGATCGTTGGTGGCCAGGTGCGCGTAACGCATGGTCATCGACAATGTCTGGTGACCCAGCCACATCTGGACGCGCCTGATGTCGATACCGCCCTGGACCAGACGTGAAGCGCAAGTGTGGCGCAGGATGTGCGGCACCACCTGTTCGTCGGCGCCGAGACCGACTTCCGTCTTCGCCTCGTTCCAGATCGCTCGGTACTGCGCCTGTGTCAGCTTTGTGAACGGGCCTTTCGGCCGGCGTCCTTCCGTGTTCGGCGGCAGCTTGATGACTTCCTTGACGCGTTCGGTCATCGGAATGGTACGGCTGCGGCCGGACTTGGTGATCCAGAAGGAGACCCGGTGTTCCTGGATGTCGTTCCAGATCAGGCCGAGCGCCTCGCCGAGGCGGCAGCCGGAATCGACCAGGAAGACGGAAAGCCTGTAGGCATCCTCGCTGCGGCTGCGGATCGCCGCGAACAGCCTTGCCTCTTCGTCCCTTTCCAGGAAACGAATCCGTCCCGCCCGCTCCTTCTGGCGGCGGAACTCAGGCAGGCTGTGGATATCTCCCATCTTATGCGCCTTACGCAGCAATTTGCTGAGTGCAGCCATCTTCCGATTGATGGTTGCGTTGCTGTTGCCGCGCTGGCGCAATGTACCGATAAGATTGTCCAGGGTATTCTGGTCAAAGGTGCTGAAACGCTCTCCAAGAAGGATCTCGTCTATTTCACCAATGAAAGAGCTGACATTGTATTTATGCCGCCCGTCGTCCCAGAGTATATCTCGATAAGCTGCAAAAAGCTCCCCGACCCTATACGACTTTACTTCTCTGATCTTGTTGAACGTGTATCGAAAGTTCGAGTTCTGAGAAGAAAAAACCGCAAAGTGAGCAGAGGACCCCCCCTCTTGAATCGCTTCGTTCGTCATTTTTTGACCACACCCCCGAGTGGATAGGCACAGCTACCCGCTTGGAAGCGTCCTTTCAAGAGTTTTTGTCCGACAAAATGATTTCATCCACCAGACGGCGGATCCCGACGAAACCATTTCACAGACTTCAGCTACCTGTACCCCCTTCTCGTCTTTCGCTTGCCCTCACCCAGTCGCGAAAACAAAAACCAGCCCGGGCATGGAAACGCCCGGGCTGGATTTCACCTGTAGAGTCCAGCCCTTAGAAGTCGCGCTGGAAGCGGAGGACGGCGCCGATGCCGTCGTCGCTGACGTGGAAGTCGCTGTCAGACGCGTTGAAGTAGTCAACTTCACCGATGACCGTGAAGCCCGGCACGACGGTGTAGGCAACATTGGCAGCCACCGCGAAGGTCTTGCCTTCGTCATAGGAAAGCTGAGCGTTGAACGAGGTCTTGTCGTTGAACTTGTAGGTGCCGCCACCAAAGACGGCCCAGTTGCCATCCCAGTTCTTGAAAGAGTTCGTGTCGACGTGCTTGTCCGAGCCATAGTTCACCATGGCCCACAGCGACAGCTCGCTCGTAGCATTCACGTCCAAGCGAGCCTTCCCGGCCCACTCTTCCCAGACGCTGTCATACGCAGCAGTAGCGCTGACCGAGCCCCAGCCCTGGGTGTACTTCACGCCGCCGACGACATGCGGAACATAGCTGTCGACCGTATTGCCACCGGCACCATCTTCGAGCGAGA
>NZ_VFWS01000086.1:0-22609 GCF_006443065.1 Mesorhizobium sp. B1-1-5
GCCACGCCGCCGGCCTCAACGACCGTGCCGCTCGAGGTGCCGGAGATCACCGCCGCGTCGTTGGCGCCGTTGATGGTGATCGTCACCACCTGGGCGGCGAGGCCGCCATGGCCGTCATCGACCTGCACCGTGAAGCTATCGGAAAGATGCTCGCCGGCGGCCAGCGCATCGACCGCGCCGCTGTCGCTCACTGTATAGTGCCAGGTGCCGTTGGGATCGACACTGGCCGTGCCATGCGCGGCCGCAACGCTCACGGAAAATGTGTGGCTGTCGGTGGTGTCGACGTCGGTGAACGTCACCTGGCCGGTCGCGCTCATGGACGAAGGCGGAAGGCCGTCACCCTCCGAGACGGTGCCCGACTGCGCAGCCGAGGTGATCACCGGCGCATCATTGGTGCCGTGGACGGTCACGGTCACGGTCTGGGTCACTGTTCCGCCATGGCCGTCGGAAATGGTGACATCGTACTTCTGCACCAGGCTCTCGCCGGCGCCGAGATGGTCGATGGCGCTGTCGTCGACCGAGAAGCTCCAGCCGACCGTGCCGGTGACGCCGCCGGTGGAATCGGTGGCGATCGTTGGGCTGAAGGTGCCAACATAGCCGCTGGCCTGCGCCACCGCCGATACCGTGTGGGTGTCGGTCAGATCGACATCGGCAAAGCTGATGGAACCCGAGGCGTGCTCCGTGCCAGCCTCACCGCCGCTGCCTTGCACTCCGTTGTCCTCGGTGACGGCGCCGTCGGTGTGCGCGCTGATCACCGGCGCATCATTGGTGCCGGTGAATTGAATAGTAGCGGTAGCCCAGCTCAGCGTGCCGTTGCCAAGCTGAATGGCGTAGGTCAGCTTGTCGGTAAGGACTTGTCCCGCACCAAGTGCTTGAATTTTCGAGTCAATACTGGTCTTGTCGTAGTGAATTGTGCCATCCGTGCTAATCCAGATCCGTGCACCCAGATAGCTCGTGTCTGCGGTCGCAACAGGCACAGCAGTATCAGTTGAATATGCGGTGTCACGAATAAGCAGGTCCGCCGGCGCATATGTCTTTGTTGACGTCGTCGCACTGTCTGCGTTGTCGATGGAGTAGAGCTGCTTCGCCGCCCCTCCCAAATCATTCGACAATACGTTCAGGATCAGAACGCCAGTTGAATCTTCAGAGAAGTAGAAGACATCACCCTGGGCTTGCGGCGTGTTGGAAAACGAAACCGTGGTCCCGCCGGCACCGGAGATTTGCGTCGTGGCCATTTCTACCCCCTTGCGGACAGAGGCTTCGGCGTCCGCATTTTGGCCGTCCCAGACGGCTGACTACCCCATGCCGAATGGATCGGCGCCCAATCTAACGGGAGAGGAAATGATCAGAGAGCCATGCAACAAGACGCAATCCGACGATCCAGTCGTGAAGTCAGCCAAAAAATGGCGGTTCACTGACAGGCCGCAGCTCGATAGCAATGGCTAAACCGGCGATGATCGCCGCGTTGCGTTTCCCCTACCCAGTAGCGCCGTAGCTCTTGTTGCCGATTGGGAGTTAATTAGCGCTACCCCTTTATATTAGGACATTATTAACTCTACCGCGGCGCGCGTCAATGTCGAATTCGACGAAAGGTTAATTACCGGAGACGTACTTGTACGAGATGCGTACTAAACTGGACAAGGCGTCGGATGTGGTGCGCTACAATTCGTAATGGGCGCTCATAGAGTGGTTGCGTAGCCACATGAGGACACCTGGACTTTTGCTGCAGTCCTGCCCTGGGCATGCTCCGCTCTCACTTAGCAATCAGGCCATTGGCAGGCGTCAGGGGCGCGGTCGCTTTCCGACCGGAGCCACAACCCGCCGCTCGGTGGCTACGGCGCTGTTACGGCGCACTCGCAAGCGGCTACGCCCGGATCTATTCGGACTGACTACTTTTCCGTTTTGCGAATGAGTGCTTCCGGCTCCATTCTGACGCGCCGGCGATGCGCCCAAGAACACTTGCCGATACCCGACGCGTTCGATGGCACCTTTGCAGCGGGCGATCAAACCGGAGCGCTCTGCCAATTCCTTTGAGTCACGTGCCGCCTGTTTCCGGCTTGCCGGTTGTCTTAGACCCTAGACCAGCCTCGACAAGTCGGCGGAAAGCCTCCGATCTGGTGGGAAGATCGGGCTGATTTCGGCGCCATTCGTCAACGCGGGCAAGCAAGTCACTCGTGAGCCGCAGTTCGAAGCGCTCAGTTTTGTTATCAATGGCGTCGGGCGGGTTTGACAATGAGTATGTCCGTAATGTACGGTATGTACGTATTGTGGTTTGCGCTTTGCGGCCGAACAACGTGCTCGAACACGTCGCTCGGCCTGACCACAACCCAAGCTGTTTGGAGCTCGGATCATGGCTGATTCCGACAATACCACGACTTTGCCTTTCGTCATCGGCCGCCAGCGCCATGAACCTGTCAGTCCGGCCCTCCAAGCCATAGATTCCGCTTTGAGACTATGGAGTGAATGGCAAGGAGCTCGATATGCCTCATTGGTTTTATGCCGTGTGCAGCAGCGGCTGGAGAGCCAAATCATGGTCGATCCCCGAATTCAGGGATTGACGGCAGATTCACTAACGCGAGTTCACGACAAAACGGCGCGTACTCTCGGCGGTCGACGGGAGTATGCGGTTGCGCGGGAGGCCGAGGTCTTTGCGATGACTGAAGCTCTGAAATTTCAAGATTTGGTCCCCGAAGTCGCGGCAACGTCGCTCGCCGGCATCATCGCCAAATTAGAAATGATCGTCGGTGCCGACCGGGATATCGGTGACCCTACCGACTTCCCGTGGCCGCACATTTCTTCCGTGCTGCGTGACTTAAAATCGATCGCTGGAAGTTTGCCGGATGGTCGCCGAAGCCGGGAAAGGACGCGGAGCGATGTTGCCAAGCATTGGGAATCCGCAGTCAAGCTGGTCGCCGCGCTGGAAGAAGAAGGCGCGGCGGAGCACCGTGGCGATGTAACCGTCTTCTAACACGCCCACCTCACCCCTTGTTGCCTGCAGCCCGACCTCGAATTCAGACGAAACCGCACGGCGCAAGTCATTGCACGCTGTGGCCCTACGACATGAACTTTGCGCTTTCCTCGCCGTCCGGCGGCCCTTCGATAAACGTTCGATCCACCATTTGGGAGCGACCGCGATGGCTGAGGAAACCAGGACTGGACCGCAGGGTTTGCTTCCGGCGAACGACAACGGCAACCTCACCAGCCCCGAGGGTCGCCCTGAAGACATTGCGGCCAAGTTGGATCGGGTGGTGGTGGATATCGCCCGGCTGATCGGCCGGCAGCTGGCGCGGGAGGCGTTCGAGGCTGGCCTGGCGGCCAACGACAATCGGTCGGGCCGCCGAGAGGGAGAGGCTAGGGGGCAAGATGATAAGCCCCTTGGGAACAGGAGAGAGGATCCGCCGGCATGACCCGTGTCGCACTCTATGCCCGCTATTCTTCCGACAGCCAGCGGGATGCCTCCATCGAGGACCAGTTGAGGCTGTGCCGCGAGCAGGCAGCGCGTGAGAGTTGGAGCGTCACTGGATCTTATGAGGATGCGGCGATCTCCGGCGCCAGCACTGTGCTGCGGCCGGGCATCCAGCATCTGGTACGCGATGCCCAGCGCGGCCGCTTCGAGGTGGTGCTGGCCGAGGCGCTCGACCGCATCAGTCGCGACCAGGCAGATGTCGCCACCCTCTTCAAACATCTCAAATTCGCCGGCGTTGCCATCGTCACTCTGGCCGAAGGCGAGATTAGCGAGCTGCATGTCGGCCTCAAGGGCACGATGAATGCGCTGTTCCTGAAGGACCTTGCCCTCAAGACACATCGAGGTCTGCGGGGAAGGGTGGAGAAGGGTAAGGCCGGAGGCGGGCTGTGCTACGGCTACCGGGTGGTGAAGAAACTCGATTCCGAAGGCGAGCCCGTCCGGGGGGACCGCGCGATCGTGCCGGAGGAAGCGATCATTATTCGCCGCATCTTCCGCGAATTCGCCGCCGGCAAAAGCCCCAAGGCGATCGCCGTCGATCTTAACAAGGAGGGTATTCCCGGCCCGCTCGGCCGACACTGGGGCGACACCAGCGTACGCGGGCATGTCATCCGGGGCACCGGCGTCATCAACAACGAGCTCTATACCGGTGTACTGGTTTGGAACCGCCTCCACTTCGTCAAGGATCCCGCCACCGGCAAGCGCGTCTCACGGGCCAATCCAGCAGCGAAATGGATCCGCACTGAGGTGCCGCATCTCAGTATCGTCGACAACGAATTGTGGCAGGCGGTGAAGGAGAGACAGAAATCCATCGCCAGCCAGTTCGAGGCGGTGGCTATCGCCACGCGCAAGGCCCGAGCGAGAAAGCTGCACACCATGAAGCGGCCGGTCTCCCTTCTTTCCGGGTTGCTCACCTGTGGCTGCTGCGGCGGGCGCTACGGCCTGTTTACACGGGACCGTTATGCCTGTCTCAACCACCAGCGCCGTGGCATTTGCGACAATGGCCGCACCATCACCCGCGAGAAGATCGAGCAGCGGGTCCTCGCAGGCCTGAAAGAAAGGCTCGTCTCGGCCGATGCCGTGGCCGAAGCGATCAGAGCCTATGCCCAGGAGACCAACCGCCTCAATCAGGAGCATCGCGCGCAAGGCGAACAGGACCGCAAGGCGCTCGACAAGATCGAGCGGGCCATTGCCGGCATCATGGCCGCGATCGAGGACGGCCTGTACCAACCTTCGATGAAAGCGAGAATGGAAGACCTGGAGAGGCAGAAGGCGGAGATCACCGTGCGTCTGGCGGTGGCGCCCACTGGCGTGCCGGACCTACATCCCAACATCGCCACTTTCTACCGCAAGCGGGTCGAGCAGTTCACGCAAGCGCTCGCCGACCACGAGGACGGACGCCAAGCCGCCGAGGCGCTGCGCTCGTTGATCGGAGAGATCGTGCTCATGCCCGGCGACAAGCGCGGCGAGGTGCATGCTCAGCTACACGGCGAGCTGTTCGGCATCCTCAAACTCGCCAGACCCGACCAAAATCCAAAGGCTGACGATGTTATGACCAAAGGGGTTGCGGGTCCCCGCAACCAAATCCAAAAACGGCCCGCATCCACGCGGGCCGTTTGCGTTTGTGCGCTGCTCCTCGCAATCCGATCGGCAAGCGACCCAGGCGAACCGATGTTCCGCTCCCCGTTGTCGTATCCGTCTTAATCTATGATCGCCTTTTCCATGGACGAGCAATGGAAGTTTCTCCCGCCACCGCGGGCTCTACGGTCGGCATGGTGGCGCGTATCAGTCAGATTCGCCGCTAATCCGAAAAACCGATTGCTGCCCTGATCAGGTGAAGCGGTCGGTTGAGCGTCCTCAGGCAGAGTTCTCTCGAATTGAATGACATGATAAACGGCGCCTATGGGGATCAAGAACTACCTGATCGAAGGCGGTTCCGGCACTGGAAAGACGTCTGTCGCTACCGAACTGGAGCGGCGGGGTTACCATGTCATCCATGGTGACCGGGTCTTGGCCTATGTCGGCGACCCCGAAACAGGCAAGGCACTGCCAGGACCACCCGAAGGCGCGGATCGCATCGTTTGGGAATACGCGCACTGGATTTGGCCCGTCGACAAGGTCCGGGCCATTGCTTCCGACACTAGCCATCCTGCCACTTTCTTCTGTGGCGGCTCGCGCAATTTCCATAAATTCCAGGACTTATTCGACAAGGTCTTTGTGCTCGACGTAGACGTTGAGACGTTGAACCGACGATTAGATGGGCGACCGAATGAGCCAGGTTTCGATCCGGCCGAGCGGCGGCTGGTACTGCGCTACCATCATACCCGGGAATATCTTCCCGTTGGCATCGATATCGACACGGCGGGTACGGTCCCAAGCGTCGTCGACAATATCCTCGCTCAACTCGCCTGAAGTCCTGAACGCATCGTGAATGGGATGGGAAGCACTCGAATATTGCGGGAAGACGCCGCCTGAACGGCTCACCGGCGGCGCTGAGACTTTGTAGCGACCGGCAGCTTGCAGATCGGCAAGCCGGACGCGCAAAGACCTGAGTCGTGCGGGACCGCTGGCCGGATCGACCTCGGCTTCAGCTGGAATTCAGGGAAATTTCGGCTGGTGGTGGCATGGGGGCCGGCTGTTCATCCTTGCTCGCCGGATCGGGCTGGATCGGATTGCGCCAATTCCTCCAAATATGCACGCAGCGACCGCGGCTCCCGGCCCAAGATCGCACGTAGCGTCAATGGGTTGCCGAGCAGGCCGTGGCGATCGTAGTGATCGAACATCGCCCTCAAGCCCGGAGGAACATCGCCGAGCACATTGGGATCGCGGCGCTCCCTAATTTCATGGCCCAGCACATCGCTCATCAGCGCAGCGACGTCGAGGCGGTTAGGTTGCACAGGTGCGCAGAGCTCGAACGTTCCAAAAAGCAGCCGCTCTTCGGTCAGGGCTATCGCGGCGACCTCGGCGACATCGCGATAGTCGACCAGCGAAAAGCGTGTCCCCGACGACCAGGGCTCCACAAGCACGCCCTCCTTCACGACTTTGGGCCAGAATGCCGCGTAGTTCTGGAAGTAGCGCGCCGGATGGAGGAACGTATATTCCAGGCCGGAGTTGAGAACCGCCTCCTCGACCGGCGCTTTGGCCACATGATTGACGAGGTCCGAAAGCACCGGATGGATCACGGCCGAGAACACGAACCGGCGCACACCGGCGTCGATAGCGGCCTCCACGACTTTCTTTCCCACATCAGCCTCGGCGGGAATGAAGGCTGGGGCGATATAGAAGACGGCGCTCATATCCTTGAGCGCCGCATCCAAAGCTGCACGATCGCGCAGATCGCCGATGGCAACCTCGGTTGCGCCGTGACCGCGTACCAGTTCAGCCTGCTCGGGCTTGCGGATGAAGGCACGGACGCGCGCACCCCGCGCGGCAAGGGCCGGAATGACGCTGCCCGCAAAATTTCCCGCTGCACCGAAGGCGAGAATCATCATGATCATGTTCCTGCGCGTTTCGTGACGATCACGGATCTGTTCGGGCACCAGGGGCCCTCAACCCAATCTGGTTCCCGCGACCGGGATGTCACCTCCCCGCCGGCATATTTTTCGGGTAACGCTTCAACAGGCCGCGTAAGACGAATTTGCGCGAAGGCGCGCCGCGTTCGGAGGTTCTCGTGTTTCGTCGTCGCGAAACCCATTGTAGGTAGGCTCGCCTCGGCTCTTTGCTGACGTGCATTAACGTCCGAAATTCCGGCAAGCATTCGCCCTTGGCGATCTCGAATGAACGCAACCAAACTGACGGAGACAAAGATGCGGCATGCGCTGATCGTATGGGGCGGCTGGGAGGGGCATGAGCCCGAGGCCGGCGCCCGTGTCGTCAAGGCGATGCTCGAGGAAGAAGGCTTTGCCGTGCGTGTCGAAAACACGACGGCGGCGTTTGCCGATCCGGCGATCGCCGATCTCAGCCTGATCGTGCCGATCTATACCATGTCCAAGCTCACCAAGGCCGAAGAGGCGAACCTGACCGAGGCGGTCGAAAACGGCGTCGGCCTCGGCGGTTATCATGGCGGCATGGGCGACGCTTTTCGCGAATCAACGAATTATCAGTTCATGTGCGGCGGCCAATGGGTCGCGCATCCCGGCAACATTATCGACTATCACGTAAATGTGGCGCGGCGCGGCGACCCGATCATGCAAGGCATCGAGGATTTCCCCTACCGCTCCGAGCAGTATTACATGCATGTCGATCCGTCGAACGAGGTGCTGGCGACCACAACGTTTTCCGGCGACCACGCGCCGTGGATCGACGGCGTCGTCATGCCGGTGGTGTGGAAGCGCCGGCACGGCAAGGGGCGCGTGTTTTATTCCTCGCTGGGCCATGTGGCCTCGGAGTTCGAGGTGCCGCAGATGCGCACCATCTTGCGCCGCGGGCTGGTCTGGGCGGCACGCTGAGTGGCTGGTGCAACCGGCTAAACGCTTTCCAGATAGGTCTCGATCTCGAAGTCGCTGACGTTGAGCGCGAAAGTGTTCAGCTCCTGGCGCTTGCAGGCGACGAAGGCGTCGCGCAGCACGTCCGGGAAGATCTCGGCGACACGCAGGCCCGCCTCGAAGGCAGCGATCGCCGAGGCCCAATCCGGCGGCAGCTTGGCGAGCGTCAGCCCCTGGCCTTCGCCGCCGGTCGGCTCGCCGGGCGAGAGCTGACGCTCGATGCCGATCAAGGCCGCGCCGAGAATCGCCGCAAGCACCAGGTAGGGATTGGCGTCGGCGCCGGAGACGCGATGCTCGATGCGGCGCGCCGCCGACGGTCCGCCCGGAATGCGAATCGCCACCATGCGGTTTTCATAACCCCAGGCAACGGCGGTCGGCGCATAGGATCGCGGCCGCAGCCGGCGGTAGGAGTTGAAATGCGGCGCGAATACCAGTGTGCTCTGGGCCATCGCGGCAAGCAGGCCGCCAACCGCATGGCGCATGGCGTCGGAGCCCTGGTCCGAGCCGTCGTCGAAGATGTTGCGGCCTTGCCTGTCGAGGACGCTGAAATGAACATGGAAACCATTGCCGGCGCGTTCGCCATAGGGCTTGGCCATAAAACAGGCGGCGAAGCCATGCTTGCGGGCGATGCCCTTGACGGTGCGCTTGAAGAGCACGGCGTCGTCCGCGGCGCGCAGGGCGTCGGGCACATGGTTGAGGTTGATCTCGAACTGGCCGACGCCGTTCTCGGCGATCGCGGTGTCGACCGGAATGTCCTGCATGCGGCAGGCTTCGTAGATATCGTGGATGAAGGCTTCGAAGTCGTCGACCTCGTCGATCGAAAGCGCCGCGTCGGAATCAAGACGCCGCCCGGTTACCGGCGAGACCGGTCCGACAGGCCGCTGCGACGTCGGGTCGACAAGGTAGAATTCGAGCTCGGTCGCGGTGACGGGCGTCAATCCTAGCGCGGCATAGCGGTCGAGGATGCGGGCCAGCGCGCGGCGCGGATCGCCAAGATAGGGGGCGCCGCTGTCGTCCGCCAGCCAGACCGGCAACAGCGCCGTCGGGTGTGCCGTCCAATTGACCGGCAATATGCCGCGCCCCGTCCAATGGCAAAGCCCGTCGGCGTCGCCGGTCGAGAACACCTGGGCGTTGCCTTCGATGTCCTCGCCCCATATGTCGAGCCCGATGGCCGAGTAGGGCATGCGCAGCTTGCCTTCGAGCGCCTTGCGCGCCTGCTCGACCGGAATGCGCTTGCCGCGCATGATTCCGTTCAGGTCGCACACCGCCGCCCGCAGGCTCTGGATGTCCTTCCTGCTGTCCAGCCACTTCAAAACGTCCGCAATCGCATCGCTCAATTTCCAGCCCCTGTTTTTCTGGGTGCTGTAGCCCTGTCGGCTACGATATCCAATTTTCGGCTTGTGAGTTCGTGAAGGCCAACGCGGCTGATGCCGAGCGATTTTCCTTCATTTTTTCAAGTCACTAGCCGGGATATCGGGAGGCATTTCAGGTCCATATTGTGCGATCTGCGATCGCAACATAGCGGCCCGGTCGGCGAAAGCCAAGCCGGATTCGGAGGCCCGCTTGCCTGTCAGTGGCGCAGTTCCGGAAATTTCACCTGGCCGAGGATGTGGGCCGCGCCCTCGGCGATATCGCGCACGATCGCGGCCCGCGCCCTTTCGCCGTCATGAGCCTCGATCGCCGCCACGACCTCCTCGTGATAGTCGATGCCGAGAATGCCTGCCAGGTCATCCTCGAAACCGATGTGCAGATTTCGCAGGAATGGGCCGACCTGCATCCATACCGTCTCGATCAGAAAGATCATCTGCTCGTTGCCGCAATGGCGGTAGATCGAGAACTTGAAGTCATAGTTCTTGCGCAGATAGTTTTCGATCCCGCCGCCGCGGGCGGCTTCGGTAAGTTCGGCGCAGTGGCGCCGGATCGCGCGCAGATTGTTGCCGTTGATGAGTTTTGTCGCAAGCTCGGTGGCCGTACCTTCCAGGATCGTGCGCACGGCGGTCAGTTGCTGGAAGCGGTCGGCGGAAATCAGCGGCACCTCGACGCTGCCGTTCGGCATCGGGCTCAGCGCTCTCAGCGCCTGCAGCCGCATGAAGGCGCTGCGCACCGGCATGTCGCTGGTGCCGAGCTCCTTGGCGAGCTTGCGCGAGGTCAGCTTCTGGCCGGGCTGGAGCTGGCCCGACATCAGCGCCCGCACAAGCTCCAGATAGACTTTCTCATGCAGCGGAACGGTATCGACAGCGGTCAGTCCGAATTGCGATTTGTCGGCCATTGGCGATGCGCTGCTTCACTCGTCCTGAAATCTGTCTCGTCACCTGATCCGCCGCCGGGATAGCAGTCCGGTCGTTTCGGCCGCACGATAGACGCTCAAGGCGAACCGCCGCAAGGGCGGCCGGGGTTGCTATCCGATCCGCGCGTCGATGATCTCGACGAAGCGCGCGAAGAGACCCGCCTGCGACTTGATCTTGAGCTTGCGGTAGATGTTGCGGCGGTGGACCTTGACGGTCCCCGGGACGATGCGCAGCGCCCTGGCGATCGATTCCGTGGAATGGCCCTGCAGCACCAGGTCGACGACCTGCTTTTCGCGCGAGGTCAAGGACAGGCTCTTCCAGATATGCGCGCGGTCGAGCTCGTTGGTCATCGCGATGGTATCGCCTGAGGGTTGGGCCGCAACCTCATCTGCAGGTAGAGACGGCCAGTGCTGCCTGCAGAAACCGATCACCGCCGGCGCCATGTCGCGCAGCAGCCTGGCATCCGCCGTTCCGAACGGCCCGGTGGCGCGCAGCCGCATCAGCGACAGCACCAGCGCGTCCTTGCCGGCCAGCGGCACGAAGAAGCCGACCTCCTCGGCAAGTTTGGTCTGGCTGTAATAGGAGCGGTAGTATTCGCTGGCATAGAAGCGGTCCGGCGCCAGCTCGCGCATTCGCCAGAAACCCTCCTTGCGCTCGACCGCGGCGTGGTGGAACGGGTCGAGCAGGTAGGGCCCCTCCTGGTAGAGCGCGACGAAGATGTGGCTCTCCGCCGGCGAGAAGGTCTCGAACAGGAGCGGCGGCCGTGCGGCACCGCGATAGCCGAAGATCACGCAGTGATCGAAACGGACATGTCCGCTGAGCCAGCCGACGATCGCCTTGCCGAAATGATCGCCGCCGGTCTCGCGCGACGCGGCGATCACGGCGGCCAAGGCGTTGTAGTCGTCACTGCGGGAGGTGGCCATCCATACCCCTCTAATCGATAAAATCGGCTAAATATACCACCTGCGAGGTATATACCAGGTGCATCGCCTCTGCTAGCGTCAAGGAATTGCCTCACGCTGTCGCTGGAGCCTTGGCTTGACTGCAGTGCCCGATATCGAATTTCGCGCGGTCACCAAGCGCTACGGCGCCATCACGGCGGTGAGCGGTATCGACCTTGCCATCCCGCCTTCCGCCTTCGTCGCGTTGCTCGGCCCCTCCGGCTGCGGCAAGACGACCTGCCTGCGCATGATCGGCGGCTTCGAGCAGCCGAGCGAGGGCCAGGTGCTGATCCGCGGCCGCGACATGGCCGGCACGCCGCCCTACCGGCGGCCGGTCAACATGGTGTTCCAGCAATACGCGTTGTTCCCGCATCTCGATGTCGAGGAGAACATCTCCTACGGGCTGCGCCAGGCAAGGCCGCGCCTGTCGTCGCGCGAGATCGCCTTAAGGGCAGACGAGGCGCTTTCGATGGTGCAGCTCGCCGGCTACGGGCGCCGCAAGATCCACGAGCTGTCCGGCGGCCAGCAGCAGCGCGTGGCGCTCGCCCGCGCGCTGGTCAACAAGCCGGCGGTGCTGCTGCTCGACGAGCCGCTGGCGGCGCTCGACAAGAAGCTGCGCACCGACATGCAGATCGAGCTGCAGAACCTGCAGCGCGAGATCGGCATCACCTTCGTGCTGGTCACCCACGATCAGGAGGAGGCGCTGTCGATGAGCGACTTCGTCTGCGTCATGAATGGCGGCCGCGTCGTCCAGCTCGGGCAGCCGAGCGAGATCTATGACGAGCCGGCCGACCTGTTCGTGGCCGACTTCGTCGGCAAGACCAATCTTCTCAGCGGCAAGGTGGCCGGGGTCTCGGGTGACCTCGTCGATGTCGCGCTCGCCGGCGGCACGGTGATTTCGGCGCGCAAGCGGGTGCCGCTCAGCCGCGGCGAAGCCGTCTCCGTCAGCTTGCGGCCGGAATCGCTCAGCCTTTCGGCGCCTGGGGGCGGTGCCTTGAAAGGCATCGTGCGCAATCGGATCTTCCTGGGCTCGACAGCCGAATACGCCATCGAAGTCCAGGGCATCGGATCGCTGCTCGCCAAGGCCGATCACGTGATCGGCCAGGGCAATCTGTTCAAGCCGGGCGAACCCGTCGCCATCGGCTTTGCCGCCGGAGCGCCGCTGGCGTTTCCGCACGCCAACAATAACGGGACAAACCAGAGGGAAGACCAACATGCCGAAATCCTATCGTGACGGACTGCCGATAAGCCCCGATAAATTCGTCGACCAATTGATGCGCCTGAAGCGCGGCTCGATCAGCCGGCGCGACTTCCTTGGCCTCACCGGGCTCGGTGTCGCCACCGCCGTGATGGCGCGTGAGCTCGGCATCATGCCGACACCCGCCTTCGCCGCCGAGAACCTCGGCGACCGCATGTCGATCGCCACCTGGCCGAACTACCACGACCCGCAGACCTTCGAGAACTTCAAGGCGGAGACCGGCGTCGCCGTCGAGGTCAATGTCTTCGGCTCGAACGAGGAGATGCTGGCCAAGCTGCAGGCCGGCGGCTCGGGCTGGAGCCTGTTCGTGCCCACCAACTACACCATCTCGACCTACAAGAAGCTCGGCATTATCGAGGCGCTCGACATGGCCAAGCTCGGCAATTTCGACGGCAAGTCGGAAGATGCGCGCTTCACCGCGGAAGGCACGATCGACGGGACGATCTACGCGGTCCCGAAGAACTGGGGCACGACCGGTTTTGCGGTCAACACCAAGAAGCTCGCCAAGCCGATGTCGAGCTGGAAGGAATTCTGGGACACGGCCATGGGGGAAGGCGACGGCCGCGCCATGGTGCATGACTATCAGCTCACCACCATCGGCAATGCGCTGAAATATTACGGCTATTCGTTCAACTCGCTGAAGCAGGACGAACTCGCCAAGGCCGAGGAATTGCTGCTCAAGGTCAAGCCGCATCTGTTCGCGGTGTCGAGCGACTACCAGCCGGGAATGCGCGCCGGCGATGCCTGGATGACGATGTGCTGGACCAATGACGGGGCGCAGCTGCATCGCGATATTCCCGAGATCGCCTATGTGCTGGGCAAGGAGGGCGGCGAGATCTGGACCGACTTCTACGCCATCCCGAAGGACGCTCCGAACAAGCCGGCCGGCTATGCGCTGCTCAACTACCTGATGAACCCGGAGGTGGCGGTGAAGGAGCATCTGGCCAATGGCGCGCCCTCGACCGACGCGCGCGTCAACGCGCTGCTGCCCAAGGAAGTGCTCGACAACCCGATTCTCTATCCGGCGGCCGACCTGTTGAAACCGCTCGAATTCGGCGCCGCCGCGACACTGACCGATCCGGGCCGCGCCGAGCTGATGGCGCGCTTCAAGTCGGCTTGAGCGGGACCGGCAACAAACCAGAACCAGACAATGCGACCGGCGGACGAAAGTCCGCCGGCTCCCAACCGGCTTTCCCGATGCGCCGCAGCCTCTTTCGTAAAAATCTCGTGACGGCGCTGCTGCTCGCCCCGGCGACGCTGTGGCTGGTCGTGTTCCTGGTGTTGCCCTTCGTCGCCATCGCCGTCTTCAGTGTCGGCGAGCGGGCGCCGGAGGGCGGCTACCAGGCCGCGCTCACGTTCGCGCAATACGCCAACCTGCCGGCGCGGGCGACCGCCTTCTGGAACACGATGGTGCTGGCGCCGGCCGGCGCGCTTGCCTGCCTGCTCGTCGCCTATCCGGTCGCCTATTATCTGGCGCTGCGCGCGCCGCAGCGCTGGCGGCTGATCCTGCTTGCGCTGATCGTCATCCCGTTCTGGACCAGCCTTCTGATGCGCACCTATGCCTGGATGTACATCCTTGGCGGGCGCGGCATTCCGGCTTTGCTCGCCTATGTCGGCATCGAGGACCTCAGGCTGATCAACACGCCGGGCGCGGTGCTGCTGGGCATCGTCTACGGCTACCTGCCGCTGATGATCCTGCCGATCTATGTCAGCCTGGAGCGGCTTGACCGGCGGCTGCTGGAGGCCTCCGCCGATCTCGGCGCTACGCCGCTGTCGACCTTCCTCGGCGTGACGTTGAGACTGTCGCTGCCCGGCGTCATGACCGGCTTCTCGCTGGTGATGATCCTGCTGCTCGGCGAATATCTGATCCCGACACTGCTCGGCGGCGGCAAGGTGTTCTTCATCGGCAACGCGCTGGTCGACCTCTTCCTGCAATCGCGCAACTGGCCGTTCGGATCGGCCATCGCCATCACACTTGTGCTGGTCTCGGTGGTGGTGCTGATCGTCGCCAACCGCATCTCGACCCGGCTCTCGGGCGCACGCCGGGTGGACCTGATCTGATGCGCGCCTTCGTCGTCGCCGTCTTTGTCTTCCTCTATCTGCCGATCGCGCTGGTGGTGCTGTTCTCCTTCAACGCAGGCCACCATGCCAGCGAGTTCACCGGCTTTTCCGTGCAATGGTACGGCAAGGCGCTGTCCAATCCCTTCCTGGTCGAGGCGCTGAAGAACAGCCTGTTCATCGCCACGACGAGCGCGCTGCTCGCGGCCTTATGCGGTACCGCCGCGGCGCTCGGGCTGCAGCGCGTCGGCGTACGGACCCGGGCTCTGTTCGACGCGCTGCTGGGCGCGGCGATCGTCGTGCCAGGCGTCGTCATCGGCATCTCGACGCTGGTGGCGCTGGTGCAGCTTTTCGCTGTCGTCAATCCGTTCCTCGCTTCGCTCTGGCCGACAGACCAGCCGCCGCGGCTTTCGCTGGGCTACGGCTCGATCATCGCCGCGCACGGCCTGTTCTCGATGGCGCTGGTGACGATGATCGTCGGAACGCGGCTGAGCAGCCTCGACCGCAATCTGGTCGAGGCCTCGAGCGATCTCTACGCCACGCCGCTGACGACGTTCCGTTCGATCGTGCTGCCGCAGATCATGCCGGCGGTGATCGCGGGCTTCCTGCTCGCCTTCACCTTCTCCTTCGACGACTTCATCATCGCCTTCTTCGTCGCCGGCGCTCAGACGACGCTGCCGATCTATGTGTTCGCCTCGATCCGGCGCGGTGTGACACCGGAAATCAATGCCATCGCCACGATCGTGCTCTGCGCGTCGGTCCTGCTCGTGCTGCTCGCGCAATGGCAGCTCGGCCGGCGAAAGCCATCGCCTTGAGAGACCAATCCATGATCCTCAAAGACCGTATCGCCGTGGTGACGGGCGCCGGGTCGGGCATCGGCCGCGCCGGCGCGATGATCATGGCCAGGGAAGGGGCGCATGTGGTCATTGCCGACCGCGATCCGGCGGCCGGCGAAGCCACCGCTTCCGACATCCGCGGGGCTGGCGGCCGGGCCGAGGCGGTCGCCACCGATGTCGGCGACGATACGGCCGTCGAAGGCCTCATCGAGGGAACGCTCGGCAGGCATGGCCGAATCGACATCCTGCACAGCCATGCCGGCATCCAGGTCGGCGGCACGCTGACGGAAGTGGGCACCGACGGGATGGACGCCTCTTGGCGGATCAACGTGCGGGCGCAATTCCTGGCGGCCAAGACCGTCATGCCGGCAATGATCGCGCAAGGCGGCGGTGTCATCCTCAACACCGCGTCCAATTCCGGCGTGTTCTACGACCGCGAGATGATCGCTTATGCCACCTCCAAACACGCAGTTGTTGCGATGACCCGGCAGATGTCGCTCGATTACGCCAAGCACAATGTGCGCATCAACGCGCTCTGCCCCGGCTGGGTCGACACGCCGTTCAACGCGCCGTTCATCGCCCAGATGGGCGGGCGCGACGCGATCGAAAACTATGTCCGTGCCAAGATCCCGATGGGACGCTGGGCGAGCCCGGAGGAGATCGCGGAGGCGATCCTGTTCCTCGTCTCCGATCGCTCGTCCTTCATGACCGGCCAGGCGCTGGTGGTCGATGGCGGCGAGAGCATCGGCTGAGGCGCCCGTGGCACACCGCCTGCCGGTCGTTGGGATTTCCGAATGCCGGATCGCGGCGCCGCGAGTAGGTGTCGATGCGCGGCAGGTCGTCGGCGAATTCCAGCCAAGGCAGCCGAAGGCGCCAATAGGCATGCGCATGCGGCTTGAACCGCTCCGGATGATCGAAGAAGCCGATCGTGACATAGAGTTCGTCGCTCAGCCCTTCGTCGCGATACGTGATCGAGGTGCCGCATTTGTCGCAGAAGGTGCGAACGACACCTTTCGTCCTCGAGAAGCTCCGGGGTTGCCCGCGCGTGAAGCGGAACTGGTCTGGCCGGTAACCGACCCAGATGGTCAGCGGGCTGCCAATCGCGCGGCGGCAGTCGTCGTCATGATCGAAGCAGATCCAGAACGGATCGCCCTGCATCTTGGCGGCAATCGCTCCGCAAAAACATGCGCCCGTATCGCTCCTGCTTTCCATCTGATCGCTCCTGGTTGCTTCGGAAATCGTTCTGTCGGCCTGCGGCGCATATGGGGGAACAGTACAAGCAGGAACCCGTTCCCTCCGTCCGTTTGGGCCAACAATGTGCAGCGGTTTCATGGGCGGGCTTGCGCTGCGGGCAACGATCGGCCAAACCATGCCAGGTTCTCGACAAGGCTTGTCATGCTAGCGGTAGAAAGGCTTTCCACCACCCGGCCGTTTCCAGTTGCGGCCGCAACGGCGCGCGCTTTGGTGGGGCGCCACTGATCATGCGCTGCTGCCGCCACGAGAACCTGCAGCGCGCGGAGGAGACCAAGGTCGGCTCGCATGTCGTTCGCGACGGCTGGACCGAAGGAGTGCAAGGCGCGCTGACCCGGCCTTCGGCCGGTCAACAGGCGGGCGCCCGTCCTCGGATAACGCAGCTTAGATAACGCCCTACCGGAACGGACATGCCCGCCGAAGCGATCTCTCCTTCGTACGGACATGACCAATGCCTGACAATCTGAACACCTCATTTCCCGGCGCGGACACGCAAAGCTGGCTGAAAACGCACGCGATCAACGAGGTCGAGTGCTTCGTGCCGGACATCAACGGCGTGCTGCGCGGCAAGACCCTGCCGGTGGCCAAATTTCTGAAGTCGCTCGACGACCGCGCGCTCTATCTGCCGAGCAGCGCCTTCCTGGTCGCCATCGACGGCCGCTATTCCGGCTCCATCGACGAAGGCTTCGCCTACCAGGATCCGGACATGCGCATGGTGCCGGACGTTTCGAGCCTGTGCCTCGCGCCCGGCAGCGCCGGCAAAGCCTACGTTTTCGCCGACACGTTCCACATGGACGACCGGCCGTGGATGGCCTCGCCGCGCCATGTGCTGAAAGCCGTGCTCGACCTTTATGAGCGGCGCGGCTGGCGGGCGGTGGTGGCGCCGGAGCTCGAGTTTTACCTGACGGCGCCCAACCCAAACCCTGACCAGCCTTTGAGCGCGCCGATCGGACGCAACGGCCGGCCGGAAAGCGTGCAGCATCCATACGACATGCAGGCGATGGAGGAGTTCGAAGCGGTGACGCGGCAGCTCTATGAGCATGCCGCCATCACCGGCCTACCGGTAGAGACGCTGATCCATGAATCCGGCACGGCGCAGCTTGAGATCAATCTGCTGCATGGCGATCCGCTGACGCTTGCCGACCAGGTGCTTTTGTTCAAGCGCCTGGCGCGGCAAATCGCGCAGGCCAACGGCATGCACGCCACCTTCATGGCCAAGCCGATCGCGGCGCAGGCGGGCAGCGCGATGCATCTGCACATGTCGATCGTCGACAGGAAAGGCGAGCCTTTGTTTGCCGGCGACAACGGCGAGGACAGCGAGATGTTCGTGCACTTCATCGGCGGCCTGCAGAAATACATCCCTGAAATCATGCCGCTGTTTGCGCCGCATGCGAATTCCTACCGGCGCATCCGGCCCGGCCACAGCGCGCCGGCCAATATCGAATGGTCGCACGACAACCGTTCCTGCGGCCTGCGCGTGCCGCTGGGCGGGCGCGCCGCGCGCCGCATCGAGAACCGGCTGCCCGGGGCGGACGCCAATCCCTACCTTGCCATGGCCGGCTCGCTGATCGCCGGCTATCTCGGCATCGAGGAGAAGCTTGCGCGCTCGGAGGAGGCCTTCGGCAACGCCTATAAGAGCAAGAGCACACTGCCGAAGACGATGGAGGAAGCGCTTGATCGTTTCGCCGCCTGCGAGCCCGTGCGGGCGCTGCTCGGCGAGGATTTCTGCCAGACCTATCTGCGCGTGAAGAGCGTGGAACTTGACCTGTTCCAGAGCGTCGTGACGTCCTGGGAACGCGACCATCTGCTGCTCAAGGTGTGACCATGGCTTCGCGTTCGACAGGTTTCAATTCCGGTCTCGACATCGACAAGTCCTATTATGTCGCCACCGCCAACCCGGCGCCCGACCATCCGGCGCTTGCCGGCGATATCGAGGCCGATCTGGTGGTGGTTGGCGGCGGCTGCACGGGTTTGTCGGCGGCGCTGCATGCGGCCGAGCGTGGTCTTGACGTGGTGCTGCTCGAAGGCGGCAAGATCGGCTGGGGCGCCTCGGGCCGCAATGGCGGCCAGATGATCCCCGGCCTGCGCAAGGGCGCCAGGGGACTGGTCAGAAGCTTTGGGCCGGAACGGGCAAAGGCGCTGTTCGATCTGGCCTTCGAGGCGCGCGGACTGGTGCTCGACATCATCGAGCGCCACGGCATCGAATGCGACTTGCGCCAGACCGGCCATCTGGTCGGCGCGGTCAGCGCTTCGGATATGCGCGACTTCGAGGAAGAGGCCGAATGCCTCGCCAAGGTGATGAACTTCACCGATGTCGAGATCCTGTCGGCGGCTGAGGCGCGGCAGATGGTCGACACACCGTATCAGGGCGCGGTGTTCGAGCGGCTCGGCGGCCACATGCATCCGCTCAACTACACGCTGGGGCTTGCCCGCGCCGCTACCGCCGCCGGTGTCGTCATCCATGAGAACTCGGTCGCGGTGCGGCTGGAGCGCGAACCTTCAATCCGGGTGTCCACCGACAAGGGCTCGGTTCGCGCCAGGCATGCGGTGTTGGCTGGCGATGCGCTGCTGAAAGGGTTGGAGCCGCGCGTCAACAGCCGCATCATGCCGATCGGCAATTACATTGTCGCCACCGAGCCCTTGGACGAGCGCAATGTCATCCCGGCCAATGTGGCCGTCTCGGACACGCTGTTCGTCGTCAACTATTACCGCATGTCGGCGGACGGACGCCTGCTGTTCGGCGGCGGCGAGCGCTACACGCCGTCGCCGCCGGCCGATATTGCCGGCTTCGTGCGGCCGCATATGGAAAAGACTTTTCCGCAGCTCAAGGGCTGCCGGATCGACCATGCCTGGGGCGGGCTGGTGTCGATCACCACGTCGCGCCTGCCGCATGTCGGGAATTACGGCGAGGTCTATTTCGCTCATGGCTATTCCGGCAAGGGCGTTATCCTGTCGACGCTGTCGGGCAAGCTCCTGGCGGAAGCGATCACGGGCGATGCCTCGCGGCTCGACCTGTTTTCGGCGCTGACGCCGCTGCCGTTCCCAGGCGGCACGGCGCTGCGCGGCCCGCTCTATGTGCTCGGCATGTTGTGGTATGCGATGCGCGATCGGCTCAGACACTGACGCTGGCTTTCCTGTCCCCGGCGTGGCTAATGTCTCCGCGCCAGGGACGGGGATCCCTCGCTGTCGGCGTTGCCGCAGACGACGCAAACTCGCGGCCGCAACCAAGGAAGAGCGATGAACATCGAGCCGGGCCGGCTGACGAAGAAAGAGCGCCATGAGCTGATCCTGTCAGAGGTTCGGCGCTCGGCCTCGATCCGCATCTCGAAGCTTGCGCGCCGCATCGGCGTCGCCGGCGAGACCATCCGCCGCGACCTGATCGAGCTTGGCGATGCGGGGCTCATCAACCGCACCTATGGCGGCGCCACCATTTCACTGGTGACGTCGGAACCGGTGATCGCCGAACGCGGCCTCACAATGGTCGAGGAGCGGGCCCGTGTCGGACGAGGTGCGGCCGGACTGATCGAGAAAGGCAGCATCGTGATGATCGACGGCGGATCGACCACCTACGAGGTCGCGCGCAGCCTTTCGCAACACGGCCGGGACCTGACGATCATCACCAACTCCGTCGGCGTCGCCTCGGTGGCCGGCGCCAATTCCAGCTTCCGCGTCATCCTTTGCCCCGGCACCTATGACAGCCGCGAGGCGGCCGTGCTTGGCGAGGACACGGTCGAGTTCGTGCGCCGCTACAATGCCGACGTCGCCATCATCGGCGCCTCGGCGCTGAACGCCGAAGGGCCGAGCGACATGATCTCGGGCGCTGCGGCGGTGAAGCGCGCGATGATGGCACGGTCGCTGTCGACCATGCTGGTCGTGACCAACGACAAGTTCGGCCGCAGCGGCCTCGAACGCGTCTGCGCGCTGAGCGAGATTTCCGATATCATCACCGATCGCGAACCGGCTGCCGAGATGAGCGCGGCGATCGAGGAGGCAGGCGGCGAGCTGCACGTCTTTGCCGAGAGCTGAATAGGTTAAGCGTCGCGGTTTGTCAGCGCGATATGGCAGCAGCCGGAGCCATGGCAAGGTGTCCAGGTGACATTGTCGAAGTGCACGCCGGTTGCCTCGAACAGGCCGCGGTCGAAGGCGCCGGCGATGCGGCAGAGCGTGGCGAGCTTCTCCTCGCCGACGCCGGCCTCGATCCAGGCATCCTTCAGCGGGCAGCGCTTCACCTTGAAGGCGATGTGGCCAGGCCCGCGCTCGACATCGGTCGGATACATGCGCCCGCCATCCGGGCTGACCGCCAGAAAGGCCTCGCCGATCGCCGGCGCATCATTGGGGCCGAAGCCGGCGAACGCCGCAGCCGCGACTTCCCGGCCGCGCTTCTCGATGCTGCGGATCATGACCGCCTCGGCTTTCTCGGCGCCAAGCTCGGCGGTCAGCTCGTCGAGGAAGAGACGATAGAGGTCGGCCCGGTTGCGGAAGGCGGAGTCGAGCTCGCGCGACAGTTTTTCGGCTCTGGCTGCTTCGGGATCGGTCATGCTGTGTCCTGATTTTGTCGTTCGACCATGATCTTGCCCGCAAACCGGGTCCCACTTTGGAGGATCATGGTCGGTTCCTGGTCAATCTTGGCGTCGCCTCGACCAGCGCCTTGCCGATCGCCGATTGCGGGTTGGCAATGACGGCGCGGGCATCGCCGCTCTCGGCGACCCGGCCGGCGTCGAGGATGACGACGCGATGCGCCACGGCACGGATGACGCCGAGATCATGCGAAATGAACAGGTAGGCGATCCGTTCCTGCCTTTGCAGGTCGAGCAGCAATTCGAGGATCTGGCCGCGCACCGAAACATCGAGCGCCGACACCGCCTCGTCGAGCACGATCAGCGACGGCCGCGTGGCGATGGCGCGGGCGATCGCCACGCGCTGGCGCTGGCCGCCGGAAATCTCGTGGATGGCACGAGCCGCGAGACCGGCATCGAGGCCGACGCGCTCCAGCAGTGCTGCGATCCGATGTCGGCGCTCAGCTCGCGGGGCGATGTTGTGGATGCGCAGGGGATCGTCAAGCACGCGCGCCACGGTGGCGCGTGGATTGAAGGCGGCGAGCGGATCCTGGAACACCATCTGCAGACGGGCGCGCCGCGCGCGCAGAGCGGCGCCGGATAGCGCGAGGAAGTCCGTGCCTTCGAAATCGATGCGACCGGCATCGGGCTCGGTCAGCCGCAGCACCAGCCTAGCGATCGTCGATTTGCCGCTGCCGGACGGGCCGGCGAGCGCCAGCGTCTCCGCCGGTCCGATTTCGAAGGAGACGTCGTCGACCGCCGCGAAGGGCTTGCCGCCGCGACGGTAGCGTTTGGCCAGATTCGAGACCGCAAGCACGGTCATGCCGACGCGCCTTGCCGGTGAAACAACGGCTCGGTGTCGAGGCCGAGATGAGCGTCGAGCAGGGCGCGCGTATAGGCATGGCGCGGCGCGTTGAGGATCTGGTCGGTCTCGCCAAGTTCGATCAGCTCGCCGTGGCGCAGCACTGCGATGCGGTCGGCAAGCGTGGCGGCAAGCGCGATATCGTGGCTGATGAAAAGCAGCGTCATGCCGTCCTCGGCCACCAACCGGCGGATCAGGGAAACAATCTCGGCCTGGAGGATGGTGTCGAGCGCGCTGGTCGCTTCGTCGGCGATGAGCAGCTTCGGCCCGGCCGCGATTGCCGCCGCGATGGCCACGCGCTGCTTCTGGCCGCCAGAGAGCTGGTGCGGGTAGGCATGTAGGATGGCGTTCGGGTCCGGAAGGCGGACGCGGTCGAGGAGGGTCTTGGCTTGGGCGAAGGAGTCAGGCCAGCTGAGGGCGAGATGGGTGTGGACGACTTCGGCGATCTGCTTGCCGATTGGCATGACCGGATCGAGGCTGGACGAGGGGTCCTGGAAGACGAAGCCGATGTCGCGGCCGAGACGGGGGATGGTATCGCGAGGATGAGAAAGCTGGCGCTCTACGGCGCCCCCCTCTGTCCTGCCGGACATCTCCCCCTCTAGGGGGGAGATT
>NZ_VFWS01000087.1:0-22598 GCF_006443065.1 Mesorhizobium sp. B1-1-5
TTTCTCATGTTTGATGTTCTTCCGGGCGGCCCTATCTCTTTAGGTGCTGCTCCTGCGCGCCATGACGACCCGAGGAGGTTCCGATGCAGCAATCAAAGGACATTGCAGCCCGCCGGCTTGACATGATCATCGAACAATATGTCGAAGCTAGAAAACAGCGCTTCGGCTATGTTTCGACGGACCAGGCCGCCAGGGTGATTCACAGAATCCTGAAACCCACGCCTTCCGACCGCAGCTTTTCGGACCACGAACTCGACGACATGGTCGCGGCCCTCGCCGTCAAGAATGGGTTGGCCGTCGTCTTTGACCGCGGCATCAGAGGATCGGTCGGCGGCACCGAGGCGGAGCTGGACAGAAAGGATCCGACCATGAGAGCACCAGCGGAAGGCCCCGACGTTGCCGGCACGGTGGACGCGATCCTGATTCAGCAAAAAACCGCCCGGCTTTCGATGAGCGCGTTGATCTCCCTGCTGCGCCAACGCACCGGCACCACCCGATCGGACGCGGATCTGGAAGGACTGATCGCCAAAAAAGCCGCTGTCCTGAACGTGCATTTGTCACGGGACTGAGTGGTGAGCGCGATGGGATTCGAACCCATGACCTACTGATTAAAAGTCAGTTGCTCTACCGGCTGAGCTACGCGCTCCCGTGGGCTCGGAACGCCGCCCTCGAAATTGCGCGGAACATAGGGAGAGTGCCGCGGCCGGTCAACCGGAAAAAGACGGGCTTCCAAGGCGGGTTTCTTGAACGGATTCGAAGGGGCGCCGAGGGTGAACGGCTTTCGATGCCTGCGCCAACGGCCCGGCTTGGGGCTGCTTCAGAAAGCCCTACAATAACAATGGGCTGAAACAATGGGCTGATGGTGGAACGGGAACCATTGCAATCCGGGCCCGTTTCGCAAAACAGGACGTCCCATCAACCATCGAGGAGAAGATCAATGAACAAGATCGCATCGGGCCTGTTGGCAACCGCTCTCTCGGCGTCGTTCGTCGCGGCGGAGATGGTGCCGGTCAACGCTCAGCCAGCTTATGTTCCGCAACCCCAGGGCCTGTCGTCAGATCTCCAGACCGTGCAGTATCGGGACTGGAGAAGGCACCGCGGCTTCAACCGGGATTTCTCGCGTCGTGGCGACGCCGTCTACTGGAATGGCCATCGCGGCTATCGCGAATATCGCCGCGGCTATCGCCGGCATGGCGACTATTGGTTTCCGCTTGCCGCTTTCGCGACCGGCGCGCTGATCACCGGCGCCATCGTCAACAGCGAGAACAACCGCATCTATCGCGGCAACTCGCACGTGCAGTGGTGCTACGACCGCTACCGCTCCTATCGCGCCTCGGACAACACCTTCCAGCCTAACAACGGCCCGCGTCAGCAGTGCGTTTCGCCCTACTGACGACCTCCAGTCAGTACCCAGGGTCGTTGACTGAGCCCGTGCCTCGAGAGGCACGGGCTCTCTCGTTCCGATGTTAGCGAGAGCTCAGCGTCCTGCGCACCGCATCGCGCCATCCGGCCAGTTTCGCCCCGCGCGTTGCGGCGTCCATCTGCGGCTTGAAGCGCCGCTCCAGCGCCCAGCTCTTTGCGAATTCTTTCGCTTTCGGCCAGACGCCGGCCTTTGACCCGGCAAGCCAGGCCGCGCCCAGCGCCGTCGTCTCCAGGATCGTCGGACGGTCGACCGGCGCGTCGAGAATGTCGGCGAGCCTCTGCATGGTCCAGTCGGACGCCACCATGCCGCCGTCGACGCGAAGCACCGTCTTGGCCGAAGCGCCTTTCCAGTCCTTGCGCATCGCGTCGAGCAGGTCGCGCGTCTGGAAGGCGACCGATTCAAGTGCCGCGCGGGCGAACTCGGCCGGGCCCGAATTGCGCGTCAACCCGAAGATCGCGCCGCGCGCATCCGCGTCCCAATGCGGCGCGCCGAGGCCGACGAAGGCCGGCACCAGATAGACCTGTTGCGCAGGGTCAGCGGCCGCAGCCAATACTCCGCTCTGCTCGGCCTTGCCGATCACCTTGATGCCGTCGCGCAGCCACTGCACGGCTGCGCCCGCGATGAAGATCGAGCCTTCCAGCGCGTAGGTTGTCTTGCCGTTGAGCCGATAAGCGATGGTGGTCAAGAGCCGGTTCTTCGAACGCACCAGATCGGCGCCGGTGTTGAGCAGCGCGAAGCAGCCGGTGCCGTAGGTCGACTTCATCATGCCAGGCTCGAAACAGGCTTGGCCGATGGTCGCCGCATGCTGGTCGCCGGCAACGCCCAGGATCCGCATCCCGGCTCCAAAAAGGCTCTTCTCGGTGACGCCGAAATCGTCGGCGCAGTCCTTCACCTCAGGCAGGATCGCGGCCGGGATCTTCAGGATCGAGAGCAGCTCGTCGTCCCAGACATTCTTCTCGATGTTGTAGACCAGCGTGCGCGAGGCATTTGTCGCGTCGGTGGCGTGCATTTGGCCGCCGGTCAGCCGCCAGATAAGAAAGCTGTCGATGGTGCCGGCAAGCAGTTCGCCCCTCTCGGCGCGCCTTCTGGCACCCTTCACCTTGTCCAGCATCCAGGCGATCTTGGTGCCGGAGAAATAGGGGTCGAGCAGCAGGCCGGTCTTCTTCGTGAATGTCTTCTCCAGCCCCAGCTTCTTCAGCTTCTGGCAGAGCGGCGCGGTGCGCCTGTCCTGCCACACGATCGCGTTATGGATAGGCTTGCCGGTCGCCTTGTCCCAGATGACGACCGTCTCGCGCTGATTGGTGATGCCGATCGCGGCCACATCCGAAGCCGTGCGGCCGGCAGCCTTCAACGCCGCTTTCACCGTGGCGAGAACGCTTGCCCAGATGTCTTCCGGGTCGTGTTCGACCCAGCCGGAAGCCGGATAATGCTGCATGAATTCCTGCTGGCCGGTGCCGGCGACTTTCATCTTGTCGTCGAACAGGATCGCCCGGGTCGAGGTCGTTCCCTGGTCGATCGCCAGCACAAAACCGCTCATTCCATCCCTCCGCATCTCATGCAACAGGGGAGACGGCAAAGCCGCCTCCCCTGCAGTTCCTACATGGGCGCATACGCCCATGTCATTGCGTTACTTCTGCCAGCTCTTGACCAGCTCGTCGTAGTTGACGGTGATCGGCTTGTCCTTCTCGTTCTCGACCTTGAGCTGCGGCGCAAGGTTGCCCTTCGAGACGGCGTCCTTGTTCCAGTAGTCGAGATCGTGCTCTTCGGCCATTTTCGGGCCGATGTCCCCCTGCACGCCTGACTTCTCGAGGCGGGAGAGCACCTTCTCCTGATCGGCGCAGAGCGAGTCCATCGCTTCCTGCGGGCTCTTGGCACCCGAGGAGGCATCGCCGATATTCTGCCACCAGAGCTGCGCCAGCTTCGGATAATCCGGAACATTGGTGCCGGTCGGGGTCCACTGCACGCGCGCCGGCGAACGGTAGAACTCGATCAGGCCGCCGAGCTTCGGCGCCCGTTCGGTGAAGCTCTTGTCGTGGATGGTGGAGTCGCGGATGAAGGTGAGACCGACCTGGCTCTTCTTCACGTCGACGGTCTTCGAGGTGACGAATTGCGCATAGAGCCAGGCGGCCTTGGCGCGATCGGTCGGCGTCGACTTCAAGAGCGTCCAGGAACCTGCGTCCTGGTAGCCGAGCTTCATGCCGTCCTTCCAATAGACGCCGTGCGGCGACGGCGCGACGCGCCACTTCGGCGTGCCGTCATCGTTCACCACCGGCAGGCCGGGCTTGGCCATGTCGGCGGTGAAGGCCGTGTACCAGAATATCTGCTGGGCGATGTTGCCCTGCGAGGGTACCGGGCCGGACTCGGAGAAGGTCATGCCCTGGGCCTCCGGCGGCGCATAGGCCTTCAGCCAGTCGAGATACTTCTGGATGGCATAGACCGAGGCCGGGCCGTTGGTGTCGCCGCCGCGGGCGACGCAGGAGCCGACCGGACGCGAATTCTCGTCGACCTTGATGCCCCATTCGTCGACCGGCTTTCCGTTCGGGATGCCCTTGTCGCCATTGCCGGCCATCGAGAGCCAGGCATCGGTGAAGCGCCAGCCGAGCGACGGGTCCTTCTTGCCGTAGTCCATGTGGCCAAAGACCTTCTTGCCGTCGATCTCGCGGCCGGTGAAGAATTGGGCTATGTCCTCATAGGCCGACCAGTTGACCGGCACGCCGAGGTCGTAGCCGTACTTCGCCTTGAAGTCCGCCTTGTTCTTCTCGTCGTTGAACCAGTCGTAACGGAACCAGTAGAGGTTGGCGAACTGCTGGTCGGGCAGTTGGTAGAGTTTTCCGTCGGGCGCGGTGGTGAACGACTTGCCGATGAAGTCGTCGACGTCAAGCATCGGATCGGTGACGTCCTTGCCCTCGCCGGCCATCCAGTCGGTCAGGTTGCGTGCCTGCTGATAGCGCCAGTGCGTGCCGATGAGGTCGGAGTCGTTGACCCAGCCGTCATAGAGGTTCTGGCCGGTCTGCATCTGGGTCTGGATCTTCTCCACGACGTCGCCTTCCTGGATGACGTCATGCGTGACCTTGATGCCGGTGATGGCGGTAAAAGCCGGGGCCAGCGTTTGTGACTCATACTGGTGCGTCGTCAAGGTTTCCGACACCACCTTGATTTCCATGCCGGCGAACGGCTTGGCGGCGTCGATGAACCACTGCATTTGCTTTTCCTGATCGGCGCGCGATAGCGTCGACAGGTCGCCTATCTCCTTGTCGAGAAAGGCTTTTGCTTCATCCATCCCGGCATAGGCATGGCCCGCTCCAAGCAATAGGACAAGGGCGGTCGTCGATGTTAGAAATTGCCGTCGCATGTGTCTCCTCCAGTCTTAAGTTGCAAGTGCGATCCGGGGCGGCCGCCAGCACGCGGCCGCTCCGGCTATTCCCCCTCTATACGTATCGGAACACGCCAACGGCGTAGACCACGGAGAGAGCGAGAGCCCACCACAGGTTGGGCCCAACAAGGCCCAGCCAAGCGAGATGGATGAAGGCGCTGCCGAGCAGCGAAACGAAGAGGCGGTCGCCGCGCGTCGTCTCGAAGCGCAGCATGCCGACGCGCGGATTGCCGCCGGGCGAGACATATTCCCAGACGCCCATGCCGAAGAGCATCAGCGCAATGACGATGAAGAAGGCGGCCGTCGGCCACGTCCACGCCATCCAGGAGAAGTCGAGGTTCATGGCTTAGACCCTCCCCAGGGCAAAGCCCTTGGCGATATAATTTCGTACGAACCAGATGACCAAAGCGCCGGGGATCAGCGTCAGCACGCCGGCGGCGGCGAGCAGGCCCCAGTCCATGCCGGCGGCAGAGACCGTGCGGGTCATGGTGGCGGCGATCGGCTTGGCGTCGGTCGTGGTCAGCGTGCGCGCGATCAGGAGTTCCACCCATGAGAACATGAAGCAGAAGAAGCAGGCGACACCGATGCCGCTCGCGATCAGCGGCATGAAGATCTTCACGAAGAAGCGCGGGAAGGAATAGCCGTCGATATAGGCGGTCTCGTCAATCTCCTTCGGCACGCCGGACATGAAGCCTTCGAGGATCCACACCGCCAGCGGCACGTTGAACAGGCAGTGGGCGAGCGCCACCGCGATATGCGTGTCGATCAGACCGAAGGCTGAATAAAGCTGGAAGAACGGCAGCGCGAACACCGCCGGCGGCGCCATGCGGTTGGTCAAAAGCCAGAAGAACAAATGCTTGTCGCCGAGGAAGCGGTAGCGCGAGAACGCGTAGGCCGCCGGCAGTGCCACCGCCACCGAGATCACCATGTTCATCACCACATAGGTGATCGAATTGATGTAGCCCGAATACCAGGACGCATCGGTAAAGATAATCTTGTAATTGCGCAGCGTCGGCTCGTGCGGAAAGAGCGTCAGCGAGGAGATGATCTCCTGGTTGGTCTTGAAGCTCATATTGATGAGCCAGTAGATCGGCAACAATAGCACGATGATGTAGATCGTCGGCACGATCCACCACCAGCGCGATTCCTCGCCGCGGCGTCGCATCAGCTTCGCCACCTCGTCTTGCGACAGCGTGCTGCCCACCTCGGTCACCGCCGCTTCGCTCACGCGCGTCGTCTCGTTGGCGCCCGCCATCTCAGCGCTCCGCGTCGTAGTTGGTCATCACGGTGTAGAACACCCATGACAACAACAGGATGATCAGGAAGTAGACCAGCGACATCGCCGCCGCCGGGCCGAGGTCGAACTGGCCCAGCGCAGTCTTGACGAGGTCGATCGACAGGAAGGTCGTCGAATTGCCGGGGCCGCCGCCGGTGACCACGAAAGGCTCCGTGTAGATCATGAAACTGTCCATGAAGCGCAGCAGCACTGCGATCAAAAGCACGCGCTGCATCTTGGGCAGTTGGATGTAGCGGAACACCGCCCAGCGCGAGGCACCGTCGATCTTGGCCGCCTGGTAGAAGGCATCCGGGATCGAGACCAGGCCGGCATAGCACAGCAGCACGACCAGGCTTGTCCAATGCCAGACATCCATGACGATGACGGTGACCCAGGCGTCGAACGGATCCTGGACATAATTGTAGTTGAAGCCCAGCGCATTGACATAATAGCCGAGCAGCCCGATGTCGTTGCGGCCGAACACCTGCCAGATCGTGCCGACGACGTTCCACGGAATGAGCAGCGGCAGCGCCATCAGCACCAGGCAGACCGGCACACCCCAGCCCTTCTTCGGCATGTTGAGCGCGATGAAGATGCCGAGCGGCACTTCGATCGCCAGGATGATGAAGGAGAAGATCAGGTTGCGCACCATCGCTTCCCAGAAGCGGTCGGAGTGCAAGAGTTCCTCGAACCATTCGGTGCCGGCCCAGAAGAAGACGTTGTTGCCGAACGTGTCTTGCACCGAATAGTTGACGACGGTCATCAGCGGGATGACGGCCGAGAACGCCACCAGCACCAGCATCGGCAGGACAAGGAACCAGGCCTTGTTGTTCCAGGTCTTGTCCATCTATGCCCCCATCTCGACGCGCCAGGAATCGGCATAAATGTTGATGCCGGCCGGATCGAAGCGGACTTTTGGTTCGGCCGGCACTTCGTCGTCCTCGCCGATCACCGCGGCAATCTCCCTGCCCTCGAGATTGGCGCGCACGACCTTGTGGCGGCCGACGTCCTCGACCTTGCTGACCTGCACCGTCATGCCCTCGCGGCCGAGCCGCACATATTCGGGACGGATGCCGAGCTCGACGGCGCCGGCTTCGGCCTTGGGCACGCCGGGTAACTCGATGCGCTGCGCGCCGAGCCTCGCCGTCCTGCCTTCCAGCGCAACCGGCAGCACGTTCATGCCCGGCGAGCCGATGAAATAACCGACGAAGGTGTGGCGCGGACGCTCGAAAAGTTCGGCAGGCGTGCCGATCTGCACGATCTCGCCGTCATACATGACCACGACGCGGTCTGCGAAAGTCAGCGCTTCGGTCTGGTCATGCGTGACATAGACCATGGTGTAGCCGAAGCGGCGGTGCAGTTGCTTCAACTGCGAGCGCAGCACCCACTTCATATGCGGGTCGATGACGGTGAGCGGCTCGTCGAACAGGATGGCGTTGACGTCGGAGCGCACCAGGCCGCGTCCAAGCGAGATCTTCTGCTTCTGGTCTGCGGTGAGCCGGCGCGCCTTCCTGTTCGCCATCGAAGCGAGATCGATCATGTCGAGCGTCTCGCGCACCTTGCGGTCGACATCGGCTTCCGGCACGCGCCGGTTGCGCAGCGGAAAGGCCAGATTGTCGTAGACTGTCATGGTGTCGTAGATGACCGGGAACTGGAACACCTGCGCGATATTGCGCTCCTGCGTCGACAGCCTGGTCACGTCCCGGCCATTGAACAGCAACTTGCCGTGCGAGGGGTGCAGCAGTCCCGAAATGATGTTGAGCAAGGTGGTTTTGCCGCAGCCCGAAGGCCCGAGCAGCGCGTAGGCGCCGCCATCCTCGAAAGTGTGGTGCACTTCCTTCAGAGCGAAGTCGGAATCCTTCTGCGGGTTGGGCAGGTAGGAGTGGCGGATGTGGTTGACCTCGATGCGCGCCATCGTTTCCTCCTCAGGCCGCCAGCTTCGACGCCGTCACGGCGCGGCCGTTATGGTCGAACACCATGATGTGGCGCGGATCGATGAACACCTCGACCTCGTCGTCCGTCTCGAAATCGAGAATGCCATGCGCAAGCATGACCCAGCGCGCATCGGCGAAATCGAGATGGACGAAGCTCTCCGAGCCGGTGATCTCCGTAATGGTGACCTTGGCCCGCACCGGCACGGCGCCGGCGTTCGGCCGCTCCAGCGACAAATGATGCGGCTGGAAGCCGATCGTGTAGCTGGCGTCTGCAATGCCGGCGAGTTCCGTCGGCACCGGCAGCTTGACGCCGCCTTCGAGCAGGAAATCCGACCCCTTCTTGGAGAGCACGATGGTGTTGAGCGGCGGATCCGCGAAGGTCCGCGCCGTCACCAGGTCGATGGGCTTGCGGAACACTTCGACCGTCGGGCCAAATTGCGTGACGCGGCCTTCCGAGAGCGTAGCCGTATTGCCGCCGAGCAAAAGGGCCTCGTGCGGCTCGGTCGTGGCATAGACGAAGATCGTGCCGGCCGCGGCGAAGATCTTCGGCAATTCGGCGCGCAATTCCTCGCGCAGCTTGTAGTCGAGATTGGCCAAAGGCTCGTCGAGCAACACCAGGCTGGCATTCTTGACGATGGCGCGGGCAAGCGCGGTGCGTTGCTGCTGGCCGCCGGACAGGCTGAGCGGCGTGCGGTCGAGATAGGGCGTGAGCTTCAAGAGCGCCGCAGCGTTGCGCACCTCCTTGTCGATCTTCGCCTGCTCGACACCGGCCACCCGCAGCGGCGAGGCGATGTTCTCGTAGACGGTCATCGCCGGATAGTTGATGAACTGCTGGTAGACCATGGCGACGTTGCGCTTCTGCACCTTCTGTCTGGTGACGTCCTTGCCGTCGAACCAGACCGAGCCGGAAGTCGGTGCGTCGAGGCCAGCCATCAGCCGCATCAGGCTGGTCTTGCCGGAGAGCGTCGGCCCAAGCAGAACGTTCAGCGAGCCGTGCTGAAGCGTCAGCGACACGTCGCGGATATGCTCCTGCGCGCCGACGGTCTTCGTCACGTTCCTCAATTCCAGCATCACGCCTCCTCCCAGGCCTTGCGCATCAGCGGTCGATCCTTATTCCGCCGCCGCGACATGGCGGCTGCTCAGTCCGCGCATGAATTCTTCCAACGCCGCCGTCTGCTCGCGGCTGAAATGCAGACCGCGCTTGGTGCGGCGCCACAACACGTCCTCGGCGGTGACCGCCCATTCGTTTTCGGCCAAATAGCGAACTTCCGCCTCGAAAAGGTCGGCGCCGAAATTGCGGCCGAGATCGGCATTCGACTTGGCGAGCCCGAGCAGCCTTTCCGCCCGCGTGCCGTAAAGCCGGGTGAAGCGGCGCGCCAGCCGCTGGTCAAGGAACGGATAGGCGCTCTTCAGCCTGGCAACCTGGGCATCGAAGCCGGTCGCGGCGAAATCGCCGCCGGGCAGCGGCGCATCATGCGTCCACGGCCTGCCGCGCTTGCCGAGAAAACCTTCGATCTTCTCCAACATCGATTCCGCCAGCCGGCGGAAGGTCGTGATCTTGCCGCCGAAGGCGTTGAGCAAGGGGGCAGCACCCTCCCCGCCATCGGCCTTCAGCACATAGTCGCGCGTTGCTTCCTGCGCCTTCGACGCGCCGTCGTCATAGAGCGGGCGCACCGCCGAATAGGTCCAGACGATATCGGAGCGCTTCACCGGCTGCGCGAAATATTCGCTTGCCGCGGCGCACAGATAGTCGATCTCGGTGTCGGAGATCTTCACCTCATGCGGATCGCCCGGATAGTCGCGATCGGTGGTGCCGATCAGCGTGAATTCTTCCTCGTAAGGAATGGCGAAGATGATTCGGCCGTCCTTGTTCTGGAAGAAATAGGCGCGCGGGTCGTCGAACTTCTTGTTGATGACGATGTGGCTGCCCTGCACGAGGCGGACATTGTGGACGTCGTTCTGGCCGACCGCGGTCGAGAGCACGTGATCGACCCAGGGGCCGGCGGCGTTGACGAGAAGCCGCGCGCGGACCTCTTCGGTCTCCCCGGTAAGCACATTCTGCACCTTCACGGTCCAAAGCGCACCGTCGCGCCGCGCGCTGACGACCTTTGTGCGGGTGCGGATAATGGCGCCCCGGTCGGCGGCGTCACGCGCGTTCAGCGCCACCAGGCGCGCGTCGTTGACCCAACCGTCCGAATATTCGAAAGCCTTGCGGAACAATGGCTTGAGCGGCTTGCCTGCCGGATCGCGGGCCATGTCCAGTGTCTTCGTCGCCGGCAAGAGCTTGCGCCCGCCGATATGATCGTAAAGGAACAGTCCCAGCCGGATCAGCCAGGCGGGCCTGAGGCCCTTGGCGTAAGGCAGCACGAAGCGCATCGGCCAGATGATGTGCGGCGCATTCTTCCACAGAATCTCGCGCTCCATCAGCGCTTCGCGCACCAGCCGGAACTCGTAGAATTCGAGATAACGCAGCCCGCCATGGATGAGCTTGGTCGAGCCGGAGGAAGTCCCGCTGGCGAGATCGTTCATTTCGGCAAGGTAAACTGAAAATCCGCGGCCAACGGCATCGCGGGCTATGCCGCAGCCGTTGATGCCGCCGCCGATGACGAAAATGTCATGGATCGGAGATGCGTCCAAAGAATCCTCCAACGATTTCGCATTGCACCATTTTTGTGTTTTACGAAACCGTGACGGAATTATTTCGAACTCAAAGCGAATGTCAAACGAAATATCGCAGTCGGTTGAGCAAGCCGTCGAGGCGTGCCTATTCGAACGCTGTCTCGATCAGCCGGACTTCGGTTTCCTCGCAAATCCTGCGAATCGACGGGATCTCGCAACGATCGGTGATGAAGGTATTCACCTGCGAAAGATGGCCAATCCGGACCGGCGCGGTGCGTTCGAATTTCGTCCGGTCGGAAACCAGAATGACGTGGCGAGCATTTGCGATGATAGCCTGCGCAACTTTCACCTCGCGGAAATCGAAGTCGAGCAGCGCGCCGTCATGATCGATCGCCGAGGCGCCGATGACGGCGTAATCGACCTTGAACTGGCGGATGAAATCGACGGCTGCCTCGCCGACAATGCCACCGTCGGAACCGCGCACAACGCCGCCGGCGATCACCACCTCGATCGTGGGGTAGATGCGCATCCTATTGGCAACATTGATATTATTGGTGATGACCATAAGCCCGTTATGGTCGAGCAGCGCCTTGCTGACGGCCTCGGTGGTGGTGCCGATATTGATGAACAGCGAGGCATTGTCGGGAATCAGCCGCGCCGCCGCGCTGCCGATCGCCTCCTTCTCATCGGCGGCAATCTTGCGCCGTGCCTCGTATTCCATATTCTCGATGCCGGACGGGAACAGCGCACCGCCATGGATACGGGTCAGCAGGCGCTGGTCGCACAGATCGTTGAGGTCCTTGCGGATGGTCTGCGGCGTCACGTTGAAATGCGTCGCCAGGTCGTCGACCAGCACCCGGCCATGGTCTTTCGCCCTCTGGATGATCTCGGCATGGCGTGGCGAAAGAAACATTGCGCGTCCTCCATTTTCGTTTTTTCCGTCTATATCGGAAAACGAAAGCGAAGAAAAGGCATAAGCCGGCTAACGAAAATCACCTGATTGCAAAAGGCAAACCAGTGCGGAACAGGTCTGCCGCCTCAGGATGAGCGCCGCGCAATCTCGGTTATGACGGTCGAACCGCTCTCGGAAAGCCCTATCCCGGAAAATCCGGCAGATTTGAAAAAGCGATTTTCAGCGCGTTGGACCAGCCATCCGATATGGTGCGGTAGTAAGGATCATCATGGCCGATCCGTCGGTTCAGCCCCACCCTGAGCGCATCCTGTTCCAGGAACAGCAGATCGAGCGGCAGCCCGACCGAGAGGTTGGATTTCAGCGTCGAGTCGAACGACACCAGAAGCAGCTTCACCGTTTCGGCCAGGCTCATTGCCCGATCATAGGCACGGATGATGATCGGCTTGCCGTATTTCGTCTCGCCGATCTGGAAGAAAGGCGTGTCGTCGGTCGACTCGATGAAATTGCCTTCCGGATAGATCATGAACAGTCTGGGCGGACTGCCCTTGATCTGGCCGCCGAGGATGAAGGAGGCATTGAAGTAGGAATCCGCCTTGTCGCCATTCGGCGAGGCATGCTCTATCACTTCCTTGACTGTATCGCCGACCAGCCGCACCGTCTGGTACATGGAGGGAGTTTCGAGCAGCTTCGGATGACGGTCGCCGACCGCCTTGTTACGCTCGTCGAGCAGGCTGACAACGGCCTGCGTCGTGGCAAGGTTGCCCGCCGACATCAGCACGATGACGCGCTCGCCGGGCTGTTCCCACACATGCATCTTCTTGAAAGTCGAGATCGAATCCATGCCGGCATTGGTGCGCGTGTCCGACATGAACACGAGCCCGCTATCGATCTTGAGGCCGACGCAATAGGTCATGATTGCTCTTCTGCTAGCGATTCCGGCGCAGATTACTGCTCTACCGTGACGGTGACGGCAAGCTTCTCTTGCGCCTGCCCCAGCAGTATCCCCGACACCGGCGAGGCATCGCGATAGTCACGCCCCGTCGCCACCCGCACATAGCGTTCGTCGGGAGAGATACCGTTCGCCGGGTCGAAGGCAACCCATCCGAGCCCCACGACATAGGCCTCGGCCCAAGCATGGCTTGCCGCCTGCTCGACGGCCGCATCCATCATCAGGTAGCCGCTGACATAGCGTGCGGGAAAGCCGAGGGCGACGGCGGCGGCGATGAAGATGTGGGAGTGGTCCTGGCAGACGCCGGACTTCAACGCGAGCGCCTCCTCCGCCGGCGTCACGACGCTGGTCGTGCCCGGCCTGTAGGCGACGCGTTCGTCGATAGCGCCCATCAGCCGGTGCAGTCGCTCGATCTCGGTGCCCTGTCCCAGCGTGCCGGCCAGTTCGCGTATGCCCTCGCCGGCGGCGGTGAGTGGCGTCTGCTGTGCGAACAGCCAGAGCGGCGCAAAACCCTGATGCGGACCCGTCACGCCCGCCGTGTCATGCGTGGTCACGTCTCCGGCTGCCTCGACAGTGATCGAATTCTGGCCGCTCTCGGCGCTCACCAGCCGCGTCTCGTTGCCGAAATGGTCGGTGAAGCGCACCTCCTCGCGCGCGCCTTCGACCTTGACTGCCCAGGAGCCGACGGTCTGCGTGCGCCCGCTGGAAGGCCAAAGGCGCAGCCGCTGCAGCAGATACTGCACGGGCTGATCGTAGCGGTACTCGGTGCGGTGGGTGATCTTGAGCCGCATAACGCTCGCCTCGGCTGTGCTCAATAGAACCGGTAGTCCTGGGCGATCTCGTCGCCCAGCCTGGTGTTGTCGCGAATGAACTCGGCCAGGAATTCGTGCAGGCCATGATCGAATATGTCCTTGATCGACCCCCTCTTGAGCAGCGCCTGGATCTTCTCGGCCGTGCCATGGCAGGCGTGGCGTTCACCGTAATCGTCGGCGAGGAATTTCAAATGCTCGCCAAGGAAGCGGTAGCAGAAAGTCAGCGAGCGCGGCATGCGCACGTTGAGGATCAGATAGTCGGCGATATTCGTCGGCTTGTAGTCGGCTTCATAAACCCAGCGATAGGAGCGATGCGCCGACACCGAGCGCAGGATCGATTCCCACTGGTAGTTGTCGAGTGTCGAGCCGACCCAGGAAAGCGACGGCAGCAGCACATAATATTTCACGTCGAGGATGCGCGCCGTGTTGTCGGCGCGTTCGACATAGGTGCCGAGCTGCGAGAAATCGAAAATCTCGTTGCGCAGCATGGTGCCGTAGAACGAACCGCGGATCAGCGCCGTCTCGCGCTTGATTGCATCGAGCACCGTCGGCAGGTCGCGTTCGTCGATCGGCCTTGCCAGCATGCGCTTCAGCGACATCCAGGCTTCGTTGATGCTTTCCCAGGTCTCGCGGGTCAGCGCCGTGCGCACCATGCGGGCATTGTTGCGCGCCGTCTCGATCGACGACATCGTGCTCGACGGGTTCGAGGTGTCGCGCAGCAGGAAGTCCGAGACGTTGGCGGCGGTATAGTCCTGGTACTTCTGGCTGAAGGCGATGTCCGAGCCGGCGCTGAGCAGCACCGAGTTCCATTCCTCCGAAGCGCTCTGCGTGCGCGTCAGCGCCATGCGCAATCCCGCATCGACCAGGCGCGCCATGTTTTCGGCCCGCTCGATATAGCGGTTCATCCAGTAGAGACCGTTTGCGGTGCGGCCCAAAAGCATATCAGCTTGCTCCGGTGTCGAGCGAATAGCGAATAGCGAGTAGCGAATAGGGAGAAAAAGACTTCATGACTTTTGCTGCAGGCTCCGGATCATCGAACGTAGCATCTTTCCTATTTCGTCAGTTTGGCCAAGCAAGCTGGCGACCTTCGCTTCGACCATCAGCCCAACCTCTCCACACAGGATGAGATGTGTCTCCAACTCTTTCAGAGAGCCCTGCGCTACCCGAAGAAATTGGATGAAAGCTCCCGTATTTTCTCTTCCGTGACCTTCCGCAACATTCGCGGCGATGGAAGCCGCCGAACGTCGTATCTGAGAGGTCATTCCGTATGCTTCGCTGTTCGGAAAACCTTTCGTGGCCGAATAGCAATCCACGGCCAACCTCAAAGCCGCCTTCCAAACAATCAGATCTCTGTACGAATTGATTGCCGTCGTATCCCCCTTTTCGCTACTCGCTATTCGCTACTCTCTATTCGCTCTTTCAATCATCCAGCACCCACGTATCCTTCGTCCCGCCCCCCTGTGAGGAATTGACCACCAAGGACCCCTCTTTGAGCGCGACGCGCGTCAAGCCACCCGGCACGATCTGGATGCGGTCGGATACGAGCACGTAAGGCCTGAGATCGACATGGCGCGGCGACAGGCCCTTCTCGGTCAGGATCGGGCAGGTCGACAGCGCCAGGGTTGGTTGGGCGATGTAGTTCGAGGGCTTCGCCTGCAGCTTCTTGGCAAACTCCTGGCATTCCTTCTTGGTCGCCGCCGGGCCGACCAGCATGCCGTAGCCGCCGGAGCCGTGCACTTCCTTGATGACGAGCTCGTGGATGTGCTCGAGCACATATTTGAGGCTGTCGGCTTCCGAGCAGCGCCATGTCGGGATGTTGCCGAGGATCGCCTTGCGGCCGGTGTAGAACTCGACGATCTCCGGCATGTAGGAGTAGATCGCCTTGTCGTCGGCGATGCCGGTTCCCGGCGCGTTGGCGATGGTGATGTTGCCGGCGCGATAGACATCCATGATGCCGGGCACGCCGAGCGCGGAATCCGGCCGGAAGGTCAGCGGATCGAGGAAGTTGTCGTCGACGCGCCGGTAGAGCACGTCGATCTGCTTGTAGCCTTCGGTCGTGCGCATCGCCACATGGCCGTCGACGACACGCAGGTCCTGCCCTTCGACGAGTTGCACGCCCATCTGGTCGGCAAGGAACGCATGCTCGAAATAGGCCGAGTTGTACGAACCCGGCGTCAGCACCGCGATGGTCGGCGTGCCCTTGCTGCTTTGCGGCCGCACCGCGGCCAGCGACTGGCGCAGGAGTTGCGGGTAGTTCTCGACCGGCCGCACCTTGATCTTCTGGAACAGCTCCGGAAAGAGCTGCATCATCGTCTCGCGATTCTCCAGCATGTAGGAGACGCCGGACGGCGTGCGGGCATTGTCCTCCAGCACGTAGAACTCGTTCTCAGAGATGCGGACGATGTCGACGCCGATAATGTGGGTGTAGACGCCGGCCGGCGGCCTGACCCCGATCATCTCGGGCAGGAAGGCCTCGTTGTTCGCGACAAGCTCCCTCGGCACGCGCCCGGCGCGCAGGATCTCCTGGCGGTGATAGATATCGTCGAGAAAGGCGTTCAGCGCTTGCACGCGCTGCTCGATGCCTTGCGTCAGACGGCGCCATTCCTGGCCGGAGAGGATGCGCGGGACGATGTCGAAAGGGATCAGCCGCTCGGAAGCTTCCTGCTCGCCATAGACGGCAAAGGTGATGCCGGTCTTGCGGAAGACGCGCTCGGCGTCCTGCATCTTCTGGGTAAGCCTGGCTGGGTCCTGCTCCTTCAGCCAGCGATCGTAAGCCTCATAAGGTCTTCTCAATCCGGAAACTTCCGGAAGCATTTCGTCGAACGCTGCCAATCGCGTACTCCCCTCTGAGGCCATTTCACTGGCCCCGCCGGAGAAAATCAAGCGCAATCGGTGATTTAGGAAGCCGCGGCGGCCACTCTATGCAAATTGCCTAAAATCAAGGCACGGACAGCACGGCCGGGTCAGCTCCTGCTTCCCGGCGGGGCACAGACAGCCCCGGTCAGAACGCCCGGAAGGTGACTATGGTGAAGGTGTCCTTGATTCCAGGCAGAATCTGCACCCGCTCGTTGACGAAGTGGCCGACATCTTCCTCATCGTCGACATAGAATTTGGCGAGCAGGTCGTAATTGCCGGCGGTCGAATAGATTTCCGAAGCGATTTCGGCATCGGCCAGCGCGCTGGCGACCTCATAGGCCTTGCCCAGGTCGCACTTTATCTGCACGAAAAATGCCTTCATTGCCCGGTCCTGCCAGCCATGCTTCATGATTAAGCGGCCCTTGTGGCAGACTGCTGCCCGGCTTTCAAGCTTCACGCGCCGCGCACCTCGAAGAGTGCCTGATCCCGCTTCCCGACGCTGAAATGGCGAAATCTTCGCAACCCGGTGAAACCACGCCATGCCGCGACGCGTATGTTAGATTCGTTCGCCAAGCGAATTCCGGGGAGGCACGCCATGCGCCGCGCTTTGTTCGCACTTGCTCTTGTTCCGATGTTGATAGCCTCGCTTGCTTTCGCCGGCGACGCCGAGATCAAGGCCGCGCAGACGGTCATCGACAGCCAGTTGAAGGCCTTCGTCGCCGATGACGGCGCCACCGCCTACAGCTTCGCCGCGCCGAACGTGAAGCAGATCTTTCCGACCGTCGACACCTTCATGAACATGGTGACGAATGGCTACGCGCCGGTGCGCAAGCCCCAGTCCTACTCCTTCGGCAAGGTTGAGCAGACCGGGCCCGGTTCGATCGTCCAGCAGGTGCTGATCGTCGGGCCCGACGGCAAGGATTATGAGGCGGTATATACGCTGCAGCAGCAAGCGGACGGCAGCTTCAAGATCACCGGCTGCAGCTTGCGCGCCTCGACTTCGGTCAGTACCTGAGCCCGCCCCGCATGATCGCTCAATCTCGGCGGCTATACAGTGTCCAGCCCAGACCGGAGAGGCCCCAGAAGGTCGAGGCTCCGGCTCGTTCGTAGGCAAGTGCGCAATCGAAGTCCACGCGCTCCGGCTGTTTTTGGGTATCGCCTTCGAGAATCAGCCAGTCCGCACGTCCGGCGCAAATCTTGTCCTGGGTGACGAGCGAAGCCTGGCGGCCGATGCGCGCAGCGAAATAATCGACCACCATGCCGGTGCGGAAATCGGCGTTGGTGGCATATGTGGCGGCGCCGCTCTTTGTCATCTCGTCCACCATCTCGGAATAGGAACCGCGCCCATGCTCATAGAAATGGGCCAGCAACGCCGCGTTGCCGCCCGCCACAAGAACGAGCATCCCGGCGGCAACAAGCCTTCTCTTACCGCCGGCGTCGAAGCCGCGTCCGATCAAGTCTCCGGCCCAAAGCAGCAACAAGGTTCCGCTGACAATGAAATAGCGCGGGAATTCAACATTCGGCAGATGTGCCGCCGCCATTAGGGCGGGCAGCCCGACGATGCCGATGGCATAAAGGCTGGCCCGGCGATCGCGCGAGACGCCTGCATGTGCCAAGACCAGGATGCAGGTAACCGCGACGCACGTCCAGTCGCCGATCCAGTCCGGCAGACCGAAAAGATAGCGGATCATTCCGCCATAACCGGCGGCGAATTTCTCGAGCGAGAAAGAGGACAAACCGCCGACATTGAAGCTGAACAATCGCGCGCCTACAAGCATTGCCGCGGCAAGCGGAAGCACGGCAAGGAAAGCAGGCAGAAAGGCCTGGACGACCTCCTTGTTGATGACAATCAGACTGCGGCTGCCTCGCCAGCTCAGCCACGCCGTCCAGGCCGTGAGCACCACCACCGTTTCGGCCATTGTCAGGTGGGAAAGGAAGCCAAGCAGAATTGCGACAGCAAGAGCGACGCCATACGCACCCCGCTTGTCGAACCAACGCTCCAGAAGAGCCACCGCAACGAGCGTGAACAGCGCCAGGCCGGCATAGCCACGCGCCTCCGAGCCGTAGTGAACCATCGGATAGCTCAACGCAAACAGCAGCGCCGACCCAATCATTGCCCAACGTCCGCGCGATATCGCCGCGGCTGCAATGACGGTGCATCCGCTGAGCGTTATAGACAAGCCGCGCTGGACCAGCGGCGCGGCATCGGGCCCGACGACATACTGGTATATCGAGTTGAGAAAGTGGTTGTTGTCGTGGTTCACACGCCAGAATATCTGGTCGATCGACGTCAGGGGCTTCAGCAGCGTGATGCTCCAGATCTCGTCGTGCCAGAGATCCCCGCGCGCGCCGAGCAGGCGCAAGATAAGGCCGACAAGCACGGCCCCTGAAATTACAAGTAATAGACTGTAGCTCCATTGCAGGGTCGCCGTCGAACCTGGCCGGCAAACATTAGCGCTTGCTACTTTATGGTCGACGATCGACGCGTCTATCTTTACCAAAGTCGTGCCGCCCCTTGCCTCGATATGGCAAGGCATACTTACTCTTGATCTGATTTATGAAAGGTTTTCCGACGGCTTCCTGATCAAAGGACCGGGATATCGCCCCGCGCCCAGCCTTCGGTAATCTCGGCGGCGCGCGCTTCGAAAGCCTGCGCCTCGATGGCTGCTCGGACGTCCTGCATCAGCCTCTGATAATAAGACAGGTTGTTCCAGGTGAGCAGCATGGCGCCGAGCGCTTCCTGCGAGCGCACCAGGTGATGCAGGTAGGCGCGCGAATAATCGCGCGCGGCCGGGCAGTCGCTCTCCTCGTCGAGCGGGCGCGGATCGTCGGCATGGCGGGCGTTCCTGAGATTGACCTTGCCGCGGCGCGTGTAGGCAAGGCCATGGCGGCCGGCGCGGGTCGGCATCACGCAGTCGAACATGTCGATGCCGCGCGCCACCGATTTCAGGATATCGTCCGGCGTGCCGACGCCCATCAGGTAACGCGGTCTGTCGGCCGGCAGCTCCGGGCAGGTGATGTCGAGCATCTCCAGCATCACCGGCTGCGGCTCGCCGACCGCCAGCCCACCGACCGCATAGCCTTTCAGATCCATCGCTTTCAGCGCCTGGGCGGAGCGCACGCGCAAGGCCGCGCTGTCGCCGCCCTGGACGATGCCGAACATCGCCTTGCCCGGCTGGTCGCCGAACGCCGCCTTGCAGCGCTCTGCCCAGCGCAGCGACAATTCCATGGCGCGCTCGATCTCCTCGGGCTTGGCCGGCAGCGCCGTGCATTCGTCGAGCTGCATCTGGATGTCGGAATCCAGCAGCCCCTGGATTTCGATCGATCGCTCCGGCGACATCTCGTAGGCCGCGCCGTCGATATGCGAGCGGAAGGTGACGCCCTGTTCGGTCAACTTCCTGAGCTTCGACAGCGACATGACCTGAAAGCCGCCGCTGTCGGTCAGGATCGGATGCGGCCAGCGCGCGAACTCGTGCAGCCCGCCTAGCCGGGCCACGCGCTCGGCGCCTGGTCGCAGCATTAGATGGTAGGTATTGCCGAGGATGATGTCGGCGCCGACCCCGCGCACCTGGTCCATATACATGGTCTTGACGGTGCCGCCGGTGCCGACCGGCATGAAGGCCGGCGTGCGGATCTCGCCGCGCGGCATCGAGACCAGGCCGCGCCGCGCCTTGCCATCGGTGGCAAGCACCTCGAATGAAAAAGTCTCAGCCATTGAATTCCTTGTCGTGCTCCGGCGCGCTGGGCGCCTGCTCGTCGAGCGACTGCCGGTAGCGGATGCAGCCGCGCATGAATTTCGGCCATGGCGGCACGGCAATCGCCGGGTCGGTCCTTTCCGGCAAAAGCTCCCAGAGGTCGGGGTGATGCCAGCACAGATCATGCCCTGTCGCGTCGCGATGCGCGCGGATGCCGGCGCGCAGCTTCTTCACCTCCGCGATCAGCGTATCGCGGTCCATGCCCTCGAGATCATCGTCCATCGCTCGTCTCCGCACGAAAAAGCAGGCTTGCGTCTCCATAGGAGTAGAACCTGTAGCGGTTCTCGATGGCATACGCATAGGCCGAGCGCATCGCCTCCAGCCCGCTGAAGGCCGAGACCAGCATGAACAGCGTCGAGCGCGGCAGATGGAAATTGGTCATCAGCATGTCGGCCGTACGGAAGCGATAGCCGGGCGTGATGAAGATGTCGGTGGGTCCGGACCAGGGCTCGATGCTGCCGTCGTCGCGCGCCGCGCTCTCCAAGAGCCGCAGCGATGTTGTGCCGACGCAGATGATCCGCCCTCCCCGCGCCTTGGCCGCGTTGAGCGCCGCCGCCGCCTCCGGGCTTACCGAGCCGGTCTCGGCATGCATCTTGTGGTCGGTCGTGTCGTCGGCCTTCACCGGTAAAAAAGTGCCGGCGCCGACATGCAGCGTGACGAAGCGGCGCTCGATGCCCTTGGCATCGAGCGCCGCAAACAGCTCCGGGGTGAAATGCAGGCCGGCGGTAGGCGCGGCCACCGCGCCTTCCTCGCGCGCATAGATCGTCTGATAGTCGGCGCGGTCGCGCTCGTCGTCCTTGCGCTTCGACGCAATGTAGGGCGGCAGCGGGATATGCCCGACCGCATGCAGCGCCTCGTCGAGAAAGGCACCCGACAGATCGAAGCCGAGCAGCGCTTCGCCGCCCTCGCCTTTTTCAAGCACCGTGGCGTCGAGCCGGCCCAGAAAGCAGGAATTGCCGTCATGGCCGAACTGGATGCGGTCGCCGGCGGCGATGCGCTTGCCCGGTCGCATGAAGGCCAGCCAGCGGTCGGGGCCGGTGCGCATGTGCAGCGTCGCCTCGACCTGCGCCGCCGCTTCGCCGCGCAGCCTGATGCCCTTCAATTGCGCCGGGATGACCTTGGTGTCGTTGAACACCAGCACGTCCCCGGCCTTGAGCAGCGACGGCAGGTCCCGGACCGTCCGGTCCTCGAAACCGGCGCCCGGCTTCACCACCAGCAGCCGAGCGCTGTCGCGCGGCTCGGCCGGCCTGAGCGCGATGCGGTCTTCGGGAAGATCGAAATCGAAGAGGTCCACTTTCATGTCCGCGCCAATAACCCGATCGCCGCGCTCTCGCCACCGTCTTGTTGCCGCGCCTTGCGAGCAATCGCCGTCGATTGCCCTTCGCTGCTCAACCTCAACAAACCGCTTGCAAAATGCAATCGGTATGGTATTTGCACCGCTGCTTCCGAAACAAACCAATTCAGGAGATGATTATGGGCAAGGTGCGTGTTGCGGGGTTTGGCGTTTCGCTCGATGGCTTTTCCGCCGGGACGGACCAGAGCCTGGAATACCCGCTTGGCAAACGCGGACCTGAGATATTCCAGTGGTTCTTCGGCACCAAAACATTTCGTGCCATGCATGGCCAACCGGGCGGGTCCGAAGGCATTGATGAGAAATACGCCTTCCGCGCAATGGATGGCTTCGGCGCCTTCATCCTCGGCCGCAACATGTTCGGGCCGATCCGCGGTGAGTGGCCGGACGATCAATGGAAGGGCTGGTGGGGCGACAACCCGCCCTATCATGCGCCGACCTTCATCCTAACCAACCACCCGCGCGATCCGATCGTCATGGAGGGCGGCACTACCTTCTTCTTCGTCACCGACGGCATCGAATCGGCGCTCGAACAGGCCAAAACGGCGGCGGGAAACCTCGATGTGAAGATCGGCGGCGGCGTTTCGACCGTGCGGCAGTATCTGCGCGCCCGTCTCGTCGACGAGATGCATCTGGCGGCCGGACCGGTTCTGCTGGGCCAAGGCGAAAACCTGTTCGCGGGCCTCGACCTTAGCGCGCTCGGCTATGCCGTTACGTCAATGGAACAGTCCGAGCACGCCATGCATGTCCTGGTGACGAAACAGTAATCCGAACGAACGGCTGACACTCAGGTCAGCCGCACCAGCAGCGCTCCGGCCAAGAGCAGCACGGCGCCGGCAACACGGCCAAGCGAGATTTCGCGCACCGCCACGCCAAGGAAGCCGGCGCGGTCGATCAGCATGCCGGCGATCAGCTGGCCGGCGACCAGGAAGGCCATCAGCGCCGCAGCGCCGATGCGTGGCGTGAGGATCGTCGACAGCGTCACATAGAAGCCGCCGAGCATGCCGCCGGCGATGAACAGCCAGGGCGCCGGCGCTTTCCAGTCGAGCGAGATGCCCTGCAGCTTCACCACCGAGATCGAGATGATGCCGAGCACGATGGCACCGGACAGGAAGGAAAAGGCGGCGGCCGCGACCGGAAGGCCGAGGCCCTTAGCCAATTGCGAATTGATCGGCGCCTGGATGGCGATGAAGGCGCCGGACAGGATGCCGAGCAGAGACCAGACAGCGCCCATCATCATCCCGCCTTTACTTGACGTCTGCCGCGACCTTCAGCGACACGATCTTGTCGGGATCCTGCACCGGCTCGCCGCGCTTGATCTTGTCGACATTCTCCAT
>NZ_VFWS01000088.1:0-22462 GCF_006443065.1 Mesorhizobium sp. B1-1-5
GCCGAGACAACGTCGATCTATTTCTTCGGCCCGATGGTCATCACCGCGCTTGCCGGCCCGCTGCTCGGCGAATGGGCCGGCTGGCGGCGCTGGCTGGCGATTCTCACCGGCTTCGTCGGCGTGCTGATCATCACCAGGCCTGGCGTCGGCGTGTTCGGCATCGGCCATCTCTTCGCGCTGGGCTCGATGCTGTCGAACAGTTTTTACGTCATCATGACACGGCGCATGTCGTCGACGGAGACCTCGGAGAGCCTGATCCTCTTTTCGGCGCTGGCGCCCGCCGTGCTGCTCCTGCCGCTGCTGCCTTTCTCGCTGTCATTGCCGCAGGATGGTTGGCACTGGGTCATCCTGTTGATGCTCGGCGTCTTCGGCGCCGGCGGCCACTATTTGCTGGTCCGGGCCTATCGTCTGGCGACCACGACGCAGCTCGCGCCCTTTCCCTATTCGCAGATGGTGTGGATGATCATTTCCGGCTGGCTGATCTTCCACCAGTTTCCCGACCGCTGGACGCTGCTAGGTGCCGCCATCATCGTTGCCAGCGGGCTCTACATCATCCATCGCGAGCACCGGCTTCGCGTCCGCAACTCCGCCTCGCTCGACACCGAGGCCGAGGCGCTGGCGAAAAAACTTTGATTTGCGCCGAATCCGGTGGCATAAGGCCGTTTTAAAAAATTTAAAGACCCTGGGGAGCGAAGGGCACTGGCACAGAAGATCAAGCTTTCGACGATCGCGGATGCGCTCGGCGTCTCCACGGCAACGGTGTCGCTGGCGCTGCGCGACAGCCCGCTGGTCGCCGGCACGACGCGCGAGCGCATCAAGGAGCACGCCCGCGCCATCGGCTATATCTACAACCGCCGCGCCGCCTCGTTGCGCACCTCGCGCTCCGGCATCGTCGGCGTCGTCGTGCACGACATCATGAATCCGTTCTTCGCCGAGATCCTGCGCTCGATCGAAAGCGAGCTCGACCGCAGCCGCCAGACCTTCATCCTGTCAAACCACTACGACCAGCTGGAAAAGCAGCGCACCTTCATCGACACGCTGCTGCAGCTCGGCGCCGATGGCGTCATCATGTCGCCGGCCATTGGTACGCCGGCCGAGGACATCATCATGGCCGAGGAAAACGGCCTGCCGGCAGTGCTGATCGCGCGCACCGTCGCCGGCGCCGACGTGCCGGTGTTCCGCGGCGACGATGCCTATGGCACGGCGCTCGCCACCAATCATCTGATCTCGCTCGGCCACAAGCGCATCGCCATGGTCGGCGGCACCGACCAGACCTCGACCGGCCGCGACCGCTACCAGGGCTATCTCAACGCGATGGAGGCGGCCGGCCTGGAGGTGAAGCCGTCCTGGCGCATTCCCGGGCCGCGCACCAAGCAGGCGGGTTTCGAGGCCTCGGGACAGTTTCTGGCGCTGAAGGACAGGCCCACCGCTGCCTGCTGCTGGAACGATCTGGTCGCGATCGGGTTGATGAACGGCATCGCGCGCGCCGGCCTCGTGCCGGGCGTCGATATCTCGGTCACCGGCTATGACGATCTCGAGGAGGCGGCAATCGCGACACCGGCCCTGACCACGGTCTGGAACGGCCAGCGCGAGGTCGGCCGCCGCGCCGCCAGCGCCCTGCTCGACAAATTGAACGGACAGGCAGTGCGGCCCTCGCAGGAGCTGATCAAGCCGGAACTGCATGTGCGGCAGTCGACCGGCAAGCCGGTGGAGCGTGCATGAGCAAGGCCGAAGGAAAATTGCCGGTCGCCATCATTGTGCCGGGCGATTTCAACGGCCATGCCCTCGGCCGCATCGACGAGGCGTTCAAATGTGTGCGGATCGAACGTGCCGATCCGTCTTTGGTTACGGACGAGATGCGCGCCACGGTGCGCGGCATCGCCTCCTATGCAGGCATCGACGCGGCGATGATCGACGCGCTGCCCAATCTCGAGATCATCGCCAGCTTCGGCGTCGGCTATGATTCGGTCGACGCCGGCCACGCGGCGAAGCGCAGCGTCATGGTCACCAACACGCCCGACGTCTTGACCGAGGAGGTCGCCGACACCGCCATCGGCCTTCTGATCAACACCGTGCGCGAGCTCTACGCCGCCGAGAAATGGCTGCGCGACGGCGACTGGGTGACCAAGGGCAATTATCGCCTGAGCCGGCTTACATTGCGTGGCCGCCGCGTCGGTATCTTCGGCATGGGCCGCATCGGCCGGGCCGTCGCCCGTCGCCTTGAAGCCTTCGGCCTGCCGATCGCCTATCACAACCGCCGCAAGGTCGAAGGCCTGGCTTACGAATATCATGCCACTTTGAAGGGGCTTGCCGAAGCCGTCGACACGCTGGTCTGCATTGCCCCGGGCGGCGCCTCCACCGAGAAGGCGGTCAATGCCGAGGTCCTGTCGGCGCTGGGGTCGAACGGCGTCTTTGTCAATATCGGCCGCGGCTCGACGGTGGACGAGGCAGCCCTTGCTGCCGCCCTCAAGAGCGGCACCATCGCAGCCGTCGGGCTCGACGTCTTTGCCGACGAACCGAACGTGCCGCAGGCCCTGCTCGATGCTCCCAACGCCTCGCTTCTGCCGCATGTCGGCTCGGCGTCGGTCCACACCCGCCGCGCCATGGCCGATCTGTGCGTCGACAACCTCGTGTCGTGGTTTACCGAGCGCCGGCCGCTGACGCCGGTGCCGGAGACGCTCAACGTCAAGGTGCGCGCCTGAGGCTTTTCACCGTTTCAGGGAAACGGCGAACTCACGGAACGGCAAACCGCCCCGTCTCTTTGCTTTGGTGCAATTCCGGACGGAAAGCCAATTGCTCCAATCCGCACCCGTCGCCACATTTATTAACGCCCACTTAACCCTTTGGAATCATTCTGCATACTTGGTTATGTGCGGAGAGGCAGGGTGAAGCTATTCGTTGGCTTGGTAGCATCGGTGGCGTTGTTCGGGGGCGTTCAGTTCCTGCATGGCGGCAACGGCCAGAGCGAGGCCACCGAACTCATCCCGACAAACGCCTATCGGCTGACCGCCAATGGCGATGAAGCGGCCTGCGCCATCCACCGCGGCGCCGAAGTCTCGGAGGGCCTGTCGTTGCTTTCCGTCGCCCCGAACTGCCGCAAGCTGATGCCTGGCATCGAGCACGCGAAATTCTGGCGCGAGCAGGCGGACGGCTCGGTCGCTTTCAGTGAGGACGGGGTCGATCCGATCGTCACCTTCGGCGTTGCCGATGGCGACGGCTACGAATCCTACGCGCCGGCCGCGCCGCTTCTAGCGCTGAGCACAAGCGAATAGCCGCGGAACCGTTCGGGCTTACTCTGCCGCGGCGCGAGCACCTGTTTTCGCGGCCGCATGCAGGCGCACCGCATCGCCGAAGGCCTTGAAGATCTTGGCGGAATTGCTGTCCGACCTCACCCAGTATTCGGGGTGCCATTGCACGCCGACTGCGAAGGCACGGGCATCCTTGACGGAGACCGCTTCGATCGTGCCGTCGCTGGCCAAAGCCTCGACCTGGAGCCTGGAGCCCAGCAGGTCGATCGCCTGGCGATGCAGCGAATTCACCTTGATTTCGCCGGCGCCGAACACGCCGGCAAGGCAGCTTCCGGGCTTGATCGAGATCGTCTGGTGGATGCCGAAGCGCTCGTCCTGATTGTCGCTCACCGGCGCGCGGTGGTCGAGCGAGCCATCGCGCTCCTGGATTTCGGTGCCCAGCGTGCCGCCGAGCGCGACGTTCAGCTCCTGGATGCCGCGGCAGATGGCTAAAAGCGGCACGCCGCGCTCGATCGCCTTGCGGATCAGCGGCAGCGTGGTTGCGTCGCGCGCCGGATCGTAGGGGCCGTTGGCCTCGCTGGGATCGCCGCCATAGAGCGAGGGATGCACGTTGGACTTCGAGCCCGTCACCATGACGCCGTCGACCGACGACAGCAGCTCGTCGAAATCGAGCCGATCGCCGAAGGACGGCACCAGCAGCGGGAACACGCCGGCGCCCGCGACCGCCGCTTCCAGATATTGCTGGGGTGCCGCGTGCCAGGTGTAGTTGTCGAACTGGCGGACGTCGGACGAGACTGCGACGAGCGGTTGCTGCATTTTGGGTTTGGATTCCTTCGAGAGCTAAGGAGTTAATCTGCCTACAAAATAGGCGATCTGAAGGCGGTTTGCCATGGCAAGTTTCGCTGCCTCGCATGGGCCAGCGGCAGGCTCGTTAGACTATAGTTGCACGCGGCGCCGGAATGGCTGCAACCCTGGCCCGCAACACTGGACTCGACTCTTTGCCTGTGTATGTTTCTTCCCCAACCGATCCGGGCAACGAGGATGCCCTGACGTCGGTCAGCTGATCCCAAGGGAGGAAACTTAATGGATCGTCGTTCTTTCATTCGTAAGGCCGGTGCGTCCGGTGTCGGTGCTGCAGCTGCGGCCGCAGCGCTTGCCACGCCGGCAATAGCCCAGTCCAATCCGAAAGTGACGTGGAGACTGGCATCGTCCTTCCCGAAATCGCTCGACACGATCTATGGCGGCGCCGAAGTCTTCTCCAAGATGCTGTCCGAAGCGACCGACGGCAATTTCCAGGTCCAGGTCTTCGCCTCCGGCGAGCTCGTGCCCGGCCTGCAGGCTGCGGACGCCACCACGGCCGGCACAGTCGAGGCCTGCCATACGGTCGCATACTATTACTGGGGCAAGGACCCGACCTGGGCGCTCGGTGCCGCAGTGCCCTTCTCGCTCAACGCGCGCGGTATGAATGCCTGGCACTATCATGGCGGCGGCATCGACCTGTTCAACGAGTTCCTCGCCACGCAAGGGCTGTTCGGCCTGCCGGGCGGCAATACCGGCGTTCAGATGGGCGGCTGGTTCCGCAAGCAGATCAACACGGTGGCCGATCTCTCGGGCCTCAAGATGCGCATCGGCGGCTTTGCCGGCAAAGTTGTGCAGAAGCTCGGCGTCGTGCCGCAGCAGATCGCCGGCGGCGACATCTATCCGGCGCTGGAGAAGGGCACCATCGACGCCGCCGAATGGGTCGGCCCCTATGACGACGAGAAGCTCGGCTTCCATAAGGTCGCGCCCTACTACTACTATCCCGGCTGGTGGGAAGGCGGCCCGACCGTGCATCTGATGTTCAACAAGGCCAAATACGAAGAGCTTTCGCCGGCCTACAAGTCGCTGGTGCATACCGCCGCGCAAGCGGCGGACGCCAACATGCTGCAGAAGTACGACTATCTCAATCCGGCGGCGGTGAAACGGCTTGTGTCGAACGGTGCCAAGCTGGCGCCGTTCAGCCAGGAGATCATGGCCGCCTGTTTCGAGAAGGCCAATGAGGTCTATGCCGAGATGGAATCCAACAACGCGCCGTTCAAGAAGATCTGGGAATCGATCAAGGCCTTCCGCAAGGAGCACTATCTCTGGGCCCAGGTCGCCGAATACAATTACGACACCTTCATGATGGTGCAGCAGCGCAACGGCAAGCTGTAGGCGGTCCTGGCGCACCTTACTCAAGAACCTCGGTCTATCGACCGAGGTTCTTCCCATCTCAAGCTGTTTGGAGCACTAGGACAACACCGGCTGGCAAGCGTGGGACGTTATGGCGATAAGCTGCTACATCAAGATCATCGGCGACGACCCGAGAGTCGGAGCTGGCGTGCTGCCTGTTTTTACCTTTGGTGAAGTACCGAGAGAGGGTGAATTTGTTGGTTTTTCACGTGACGGCAAGCGCGACGACCGGGGCGCGCTGAGTCAGGATTTGTACCGCGTAAAGCGCGTGATCCATACTGCTGCCACCGAGCTCAACTCGGCGATGATTATTCTCGACGTTGTCTTCGAGCAGCCCGTCGACTAAAGCACCGCAATCCGCGCTTAACCGCGGCCCGGCACCACCAGCACCTTGACCTCGCCCGGCGCCGGAGGGCCGGCGATCACCTGCGGCGCTTCCTGCAGGCTGACCTGCCTCGTGATCAGCCGGTCGACCTCGATCGCGCCGGAGGCGATCAGCTGAGCCGCCCGGCCATGCGTGAACGGGTTGAGGAAGGAGCCGAGCACCTTCAGTTCGCGAAACAAGAGATCGAACGGCTCGATTTCCACCTTCATGCCTTGCGGCACGACGCCGACGATCACCACCGTGCCGCCCGCCTTTGCCATGCTCATCGACTGCTCCACCGTGTCGCGGACGCCGGCGCATTCCAGCACCACGTCGACGCCGCCGGGCGCCAGGCCGTTCGGCCCGGCGACGGCCGCGATCGGGTCGCCGGCGCTTGGGTCGATCGTCGCGGTCGCGCCGAGTTCCTCGGCGAGCGCGCGACGCGAAGCCTGCCGGGTCGACAGAATGATAGTCGCCGCGCCCGCGAGCTTGGCCAGCTGCACGACGAGCAGGCCGATGACGCCGCCGCCCAGCACCACGACGGAAGCCCCCGGCCGGATCGCGCCCAGGTCGACGCCGTGCAGGCAGCAGGCGAGCGGCTCGCAGAAAGCGCCATGCATCGGCTTGAGGTTTGCGGGCAGTCGGAAGGCTTGGCTTTGCGGCATCAGAACGTAATCGGCGAAGCCGCCGTCGCGGTGGATGCCGATGGCGCGCAGATTGCTGCAGAGATTGACGCGGCCGGCATGGCAATGGGCGCAGCGCCCGCAGGCAATGTTCGGATCGCCGGTGACGCGGTCGCCGACGGCAATGCCCGACACCGCCGCGCCGACCGCTTCGACGATGCCGGAGAACTCATGGCCGAGCGTCACCGGCGGCATGCAGGGAAATTCGCCATGGAAGAGGTGGCGGTCGGTGCCGCAAACGCCGCAGGCCTCGATGCGCACCAGAACGTCCTCAGGCCCGGGAACCGGTTTTGCGACCTCGCGCAACCCGATCTTACCTACCGCTTCCAGCCGCACGGCTCTCATAGGTATCCTCAATTGAAGTTGGGTGGCTGCGAGAGATCGGGCGCTGGCGCCGCCGGCTTGGCCGGCGCATCGCCGAAGCTCGGCGGCTGCGAGAGATCGGGCGCCGGCTTGGCCGGCGCATCGCCGAAGCTTGGCGGCTGCGACAGGTCGGGCGTGCCGGGTGCCGCCGGAGCGCCACCATTGGCCGGTGCAGCTCCATTGTTGTTCGCCGGGGGCGTGCCGAGCGGCGACAGCGAAGGCATGTCGGGCAGCCTGAGGTCGATGGTGCTGGGCTCCACCGCGGCGCCCTTGTAGCGCATGACCATCTGCGGGAAGGCGATGGTCAGCGCGATCATGATCACCTGGATCAGGACGAACGGCACGGCGCCCCAATAGATCTGCCCGGTGCTGATCGGCGCAATCTGCTTGCCGGTGATCCTGTCGAGATAGGGCACTCGGGCCGCGACCGAGCGCAGGTAGAACAGCGCGAAGCCGAAGGGCGGATGCATGAAGCTGGTCTGCATGTTGACGCCGAGCAGCACGCCGAACCAGATCAGGTCTATGCCGAGCTTGTCGGCGGCCGGCGCCAGCAGCGGCACGATGATGAAGGCGAGTTCGAAAAAATCGAGGAAGAAGGCAAGCACGAAGACCAGGATGTTGACGCCGATCAGGAAGCCGGTCTCGCCGCCGGGCAGCGAGGTCAGCAGGTGCTCGACCCAGATATGGCCGTTGACGCCATAGAAGGTCAGCGAAAAGACGCGGGCGCCGATCAGGATGAACAGCACGAAGGCGGAAAGCCGGGTCGTCGAGGCCAGCGCCTGGTTGATGACGTCCATCGTCAGGCGGCCCTTCATTGCCGCCATGATGAGCGCGCCGACGGCGCCCATGGCGCCGCCTTCGGTCGGCGTGGCGATGCCGAGGAAGATCGTGCCCAGCACCAAGAAGATCAGCGCCAGCGGCGGGATCAGCACGATCACCACCTGCTGCGCCAGCTTCGACATCATGTTGATACGGAGCCGCTGATCGAGGATGGCGACGACATAAATGACGATAACGCCGACGGCGAAGCCGAGGATGTCGGCATTGTCGCCGTGGGTCGGCGCAAGGTAGCGATAGGCCGCGTAGGAAATCGCGCCCGTCACCACAACTGCCACCAGCAGAGATATCACACCGTGGCCGAGCGTACGCGCCTCGAGCGGCAGCGCCGGCATCGAGTTCGGCCGGACGATCGACATGATCAGGATGTAGAGCATGTAGATGCCGGTGAGCACGAGGCCGGGGATCAACGCGCCGGCATACATGTCGCCGACCGAGCGTCCGAGCTGGTCGGCCAGCACGATCAGCACCAGCGACGGCGGGATGATCTGCGCCAGCGTGCCGGAGGCGGCGATAACGCCCGAGGCCACGCGCCGGTCGTAGCCGTAGCGCAACATGATCGGCAGCGAGATCAGCCCCATGGCGATGACCGAAGCGGCCACCACGCCGGTCGTTGCGGCAAGCAGCGCGCCGACGAAGATCACCGCATAGGCAAGGCCGCCGCGGATCGGCCCGAACAGCTGCCCGATCGTGTCGAGCAGATCCTCGGCCATGCCGGAGCGCTCCAGCACGATACCCATGAAGGTGAAGAACGGGATCGCCAACAGCGTGTCGTTGGACATCACCCTGGTGCCGTAGAAATTATCGGGAAGCGCATGCAGCAGCGGCCAGGCAAGGTTGATCGACCCGCCGGAATAGGGCGACAGCACGACGCCGATGAAGAAGAACATCAGCCCATTGGCGGCGAGCGAAAAGGCTACGGGGTAGCCGATCAATAGGAAGACGACCAGCGAGGCGAACATGATCGGCGCCATGTTCTGCGCGATGAATTCGATCACGAGCGCACCTCGCCCGCGAGCGCCTTGGCTTCCTCGGCCAGCGCCTTGGCCTCGAGCTCGGCCTGCTCATGGGCCGAGATGAAAGGAGTGGGATCGTCCATGTCGCCGCGCATGATGGCGATCTTCTTGATGATTTCGGAAACCCCTTGCAGCGCGAGCAGGAAGAAGCCGACCAGCAGGATGGCCTTGGCCGGCCACACAATCAGGCCGCCGGCATTGGTCGACATCTCGCCGCTGCGGAAGGAAAGCGACACGTAAGGCACGAAATAGATCACCATCAGCACCACGAACGGCATCAGGAAAAAGAGATGGCCGAAAAGGTCGATCCAGTGCTGCACGCGGCGCGGGAACATGCCGTAGATGATGTCGATGCGGATATGGTCGTTCTGTTTCAGCGTGTAGGCGGCGGCCAGCATGAATGCGGCGCCGAACAGGTACCACTGCAACTCCAGCCAGGCGTTGGAGGAGATGTCGAACACCTTGCGGATGACGGCATTGCCGGCGCTCACCAGGATCGCGAGCAGGATCAGCCACGAGACCCAGCGGCCGATGAACTCGTTGATGCGGTCGATCGTCCTGGATAGAGCGAGCAGCCCTGCCATGCACAGTCCTCCCTGGTACCGACAGCGCGCCCGATTCCCCCTCCGGTGTCGCGCCGCTTGGCCTAACGATATGCAGTGCGTGGTCCGGCAGGTCAACATGACAAAGCGACGGCAAACAGATCGGTAAGCCGCGCAGAGGCGGAATGCCGCCCCATGACGCCACGTCATGCAACCAAAGTCTGGGAGCTCAGGCGATCTTGGCCTGGTCGCGCCCGGCGCCGATCAGCACCAGCATCGCGACGAGGAAGAGATAGATCCAGGCGTCGCGCCATTCGAGCGGGAAATAGCCGGCCCAAAGCGATTCCGCCATGCCGAAGGCCGCGGCGCCAAGCGCCGCCTTGAGCGGCGACAGATAGCCGCCGACCGCCGTCACGAACAGGATCTTGAGGCCGTAGACCAGCCCGGTACCGAAGGAGACATTGCCGTAATAGAGACCGGCAAGCACGCCGGCCAGGGCGGCGCAAAAGCCGCTGAACAGCACGGCGCGGCGGAACACGGCAGTGACGTCGATGCCGCACATCGCCGCCGCTTTCGGGTCGTCGGAGACGGCGCGCCAGGCGCGGCCGAAATGCGAATGCGAGAACAGCCAGGCCGCCAGCGCCACCACCGCGACGATACAAGCGCAATCGAGCAGCTGGATGACGGTGAGCGTCACCTTGAAGCCCTCACTCTTGGCAAAGATGACGGGGTTGGCGAGCATCGGCGGCAGCCACAGGTCATGCGTGTCGGCGGCAATGCGGCTCGCTTCCGACAGGAAGATGAGAATGCCGAGCGTCGTCACTACGATGGCGTTGGGCGAGCGGTCGGCGAGCCTCTCGAAAACGCTGCGCGACAGGACATGGCTGATCAGCGCGGCATAAAGCACGGCGGCGGCGACGCCGAGCATTACCGCGGCGGCCAGCGTCAGCCACAGCACCTGATAGCCGAAGGCGGCGGTCAGGATCATCGTCTGGCCGCAGAAGGCGAACAGCGCGCCGTAAGCCAGGTTGGTGCGATGCAGGATGCCGTTGGTCAGCACATAACCGAAGGCGAGCAGCGCATAGAGCGCGCCCGAATGCAGCCCGTTCAGCACCTGCTGGAAGAAATAGAGCATGCGATATCCTACAGGTCGTATGACGCGACCCCGCCGGACCGTTGCACCCGGAATCTAACTTGTCAAATGCGTTTTATCGGTTAGATTTCTGTCATGACGGTTTCCTGGACCCCGCACCGCTTCACCGGCGGCATCCTTGCGCTCGACACGGCGAATACCGTCGTGCTGCGCAACGATCCGCAAAAGTCCTTTGACCGTTTTGACGACCCGGCCGAGATCGCCCGTTTCGCCGAGGCGGCGAGCGGCTTTCGCGCCGCCGAGCTCGGCGGCCGGAGGCTGCAGGCGCCGGAGCCGGGCGAGATAAAGCCGGCCGTCGTCTCGATTCGTGAAGCGACCGACCGCCTGTTTCGCCATGCCGTGTCGAACGGCGCGATTGCGACCAGCCACTTGCCGGATTTCCTCACGGCCTGCGCCGGCGGGCTGTCCGGCAGCGCGACCGAGATCGGGGTGCCGGGCCAGCCTTTCGGCGATCCACAAACGCCGATTGCCTTCGAGGCGGCTTTGGCCGTCTCGGCGCTGTCGCTGCTGCGCGACGAAACGGTGGCGAGGCTGAGGATCTGTCCCAATTGCAGTTGGCTGTTCGTCGACCGCAGCCGCAACGCCAGCCGCCTCTGGTGCGACATGGCCGTTTGCGGCAACCGCCAGAAGGCAAACCGCTATTACCGCCGCCGTACAGGGGCGAGGGAGGTCAGCAATGCTTAGGAAATTGTCGCGTTCGGCTCTGGTCGGCGCCGCCTTGATCGCTGCATTCGCCCTTGGCGCCTGCCGCGACACCGGCAAGGAGCAACTCTTCGCCATCTCCGGCAAGCTGTTCGAGTTCAATTACCGGCTGGCCATCGCCACCTATGTCATCACCCTGAAGCCGCTGCGCCCGATGGTCGACGGCCAGGTCGCGGTGGTGAGCTTCCAGAACCCGGCCGGCGGCGAGCCGCTCGTCGTCAACCAGAAGATCTGGCCGAAGCTGCCCCATATCACGCTCACCAGTCCGCCGCTCTCCTGCGTGGTCAAGGACAAGCCTTACAAAGTCTCGATCCGCATCCAGGATGCGAGCGGCACATTGCTGCAAAGCATCGACACCACCATGACCTCGTCGGAGGATCAGACCATGCTGCCGGACCGGCCGCTGGTGATCGGGCCGAAATACGAGCTCAACCCGGACCTTGCCGGCCATCCCGACGGCAGGCTGCCTGACGAGCAGAAGCCGGATTGCTCGAAAGCGACCTGAAACGCCCAGCGCTCACGAAATTTTTGTTCTTCGCGAGGCGGTTAGCGCGGTCTTGCATGCGCCGTCGGCCACTCGCCAGACCGTTTGTTGCGTGTTATCTGGCTGCTGCGATTTTGTTTGACCTCTCCGCCAAGGGAAGAAAGACTGCGGCGTCCCACTCCGACGTTGGCTGCCTGATTTGCGCCGCCTCCGCAGAGGAAATACCTGATGACGCTGCACGACGTCGCGCTCGACGACAAGTTCGACCTTGGCAAGGAGCGCGTCTTCCTGTCCGGCGCGCAGGCGGTCGTGCGCATGCTTCTGATGCAGCGCGAGCGCGACCGCCGCGCGGGCCTCAACACGGCGGGCTTCGTCTCCGGCTATCGCGGCTCGCCGCTGGGCGGCCTCGACATGCAGCTGTGGCGGGCCAAGAAGCAGCTTGCGGCCGCCGACATCGTCTTCCAGCCCGGCCTCAACGAGGAACTCGCCGCCACCGCCTGCTGGGGTTCTCAGCAGACCGAATTGCTGGGCGAGGGCACGCATGACGGCGTCTTTTCGGTCTGGTACGGCAAGGGGCCGGGCGTCGACCGTTCCGGCGACGTCTTCCGCCACGCCAATCTTGCCGGCTCGTCCAAGCATGGCGGCGTGCTTGCCCTGATGGGCGATGACCACATGGCCGAATCCTCGACCAATGCGCATGCCACCGAATTTCTGTTCGTCGACACCATGGTGCCGATCCTCAACCCGGCAGGCGTCCAGGAGATCATCGACTACGGTCTCTACGGCTTTGCCATGTCGCGCTTCGCCGGCACCTGGGCGGCGATCAAATGCGTCAAGGACAACATCGAATCGACGGCCTCGGTCGATGCCTCGATCGAGCGTCTGGGCATCGTCATTCCCGAATTCGACATGCCGCCAGGCGGCCTCAACATCCGCCACGAGATCGATATGCTCGGCCAGGAAGAGCGGCTGCACGAATACAAGCGCTCCGCCGCTTCCGCCTTCATCCAGGCCAATAGTCTCAACCGCATCGTCTATTCGGGCGGCCGCAACCCCAAGCTCGGCGTCATCACTATCGGCAAGAGCTATCTCGATGTCCGCCAGGCGCTGGAGGATATCGGCATCGACGAACAGGCCGCCAACCGCATCGGCATCCGCCTGTTCAAGGTCGGCTGCCCGTGGCCGCTCGATTTCCAGCACATCGCCGAGTTCGCGCGCGGCCTCGACACCATCGTCGTGGTCGAGGAAAAGCGCTCTTTGATCGAGGTTCAGCTGCGCGAGAACCTCTACGGCACCGCCACGCAGCCGGTGATCGTCGGCAAGAAGGACGAACGCGGCGACTGGCTGTTTCCGGCCAAGGGCGCGCTCGATCCGAATGAGATTGCCATCGCGCTCGGCGAACGGGTTCTGCGCACCATCGGTCCGTCGGAAGAGATCGCCGCGCGGCTGGCGAAGCTGCGCCAGTTCCAGGCGATGCTCGCCGACACCGCCGATATCGGCTCGCGCACGCCTTTCTTCTGCTCCGGCTGCCCGCACAATTCCTCGACCAAGGTTCCGGACGGCTCGATCGCAGCCGCCGGCATCGGCTGCCATTTCATGGCGCTGTGGATGGACAGGAATACGGTCGGCTTCACCGCCATGGGCGGCGAGGGCGCGCAATGGGTCGGGCAGGCGCCGTTCTCGAAGCGCGACCACATCTTCCAGAATCTCGGCGACGGCACCTACAACCATTCCGGCGTGCTGGCGATCCGCTTCGCGCTGTCCTCCGGCGCCAACATCACCTACAAGATACTCTACAACGACGCCGTCGCCATGACCGGAGGCCAGCCGCATGAGGGCGGCCTGACCGTCGACATGATCGCGAGACAAGTGCGCGCCGAGGGCGTCGAGCGCATCGCCGTCGTCACCGACGAACCCGACAAATATGCCGGCAAGGTCGATTTCCCGGCCGACGTCAGCATCCATCACCGTGACGACCTCGATCTCGTCCAGCGCGAGTTGCGTGGGCTCAAAGGCGTTTCCGTTCTCATCTACGACCAGACCTGCGCCGCCGAGAAACGCCGGCGCCGCAAGCGCGGCACCTTCCCCGATCCGGACAAGCGCGTCTTTATCAACGAACTGGTCTGCGAAGGCTGCGGCGATTGCGGCGTGCAGTCGAACTGCGTCTCCATCCAGCCGGTCGAGACCGAATACGGCCGCAAGCGCCGGATCGACCAGTCGAGCTGCAACAAGGACTTCTCCTGCCTCAACGGCTTCTGCCCGTCCTTCGTCACCGTGCATGGCGGCAAGATTAGGAAGGCCGAGGGCATTGCCGGCAAGGCCGATCCTCTCGACGGCGTGCCCGCGCCGGCCGAATTCCGCATGGGCAACCAGGGTTGGGCGGCGATCATCGACGGGGTCGGCGGCACCGGCGTCGTCACCGTCGGCGCGGTGCTCGGCATGGCCGCGCATCTCGAAGGCAAGGGCTGCGGCATGATCGACATGGCCGGCCTCGCCCAGAAGGGCGGCTCGGTCTTCACCCATGTCCGCATCGCCCCGACGCCCGAGGACATCCATGCCATCCGCGTTTCGGCCGGCAAGGCCGACCTTGTGCTCGGCTGCGACCTCGTCGTCTCCGGCGCCAAGAAGGTGCTGGGCGCGGTGCGCGAGGGCCACACGATCTTCCTCGCCAACACCGCGGAGATCATGCCCGGCGAATTCACCCGTTCGGCCGACTTCTCGCTGCCGATCGAGCGGCTGAAGAAGGCGATCCGGGCGGCTGCCGGCGACGACAAGGCGCATTTCTTCGACGCCACCCGCACGGCGACGGCCTTGTTCGGCAATTCGCTGGGCGCCAACATGTTCATGCTCGGCTTCGCCTTCCAGCACGGCGGACTGCCGCTTTCCGCCGAAGCCGTTGAAAAGGCGATAGAATTGAACGGCGAAGCTGTGCCGATGAACATCGCGGCCTTCCGCTGGGGCCGCCGCGCCGCGCACCAGCCCGATTTCGTGCGCGGCCTGGTCAGCCAGACGGGCAAGCCAGCTTCCCGACCGGCCGAGACGCTGGACGATGTCATCGCCCGCCGTGTCGCCTTCCTTACCGCCTATCAGAACGCCGCCTATGCCAAGCGTTACTCCGACCGCATGGCAAAGTTGCGCGCAGCCGAGGCCAAGGCCGTGCCAGGCTCGACCGCGGTGACCGAGGCCGTCGCCAGGAACCTCTTCAAGCTGATGGCGATCAAGGACGAATATGAGGTGGCGCGGCTTTACACCGATGGCACTTTCGCCGCCGACCTCGCCAAGCAGTTCCAGAGCTTCGACAAGCTTGAGTTCCATCTCGCGCCGCCGATCCTCGGGCGGCGCGGCAATGACGGCAAGCCCCGCAAATCGAGCTTCGGCCCGTGGATGATGAAAGGCTTTCGGCTGCTGGCGGCGATGAAGGGCCTGCGTGGAACCGCCTTCGACCTTTTCGGCTACACGGCCGAGCGGCGCATCGAGCGGCAGTCGCTGAGAGCATACGAGGCCGATCTCGACCTGATCGCCGGCGCGCTGGCGCCGGGCAGGGTGGAAGCTGCGACAGCTCTGGCTTCGGTGCCGGCGCTTATCCGTGGCTACGGCCATGTCCGGCAGGCCAGCGCCGACAAGGCGGCGGGCGAGCGCTCGCGCTTGATCGAGCGTTTGAAGCAAGCCCCCGCGGAGTCTGCGCTTCGGGCGGCGGAATGATCGCGCCGGCGCGTTGACGCCGCGCCAAACCCCTGAATTTCCCAGTCTCTCCCGCGTGTCGCAACTCCGTGCAACCGTGGCCGGGCGCCGTTCTAAGCCTTTCTTAAGGCAGGTGTGTCATGACAAAGGCGTAGTGTTGGGCCAACGGCATGGGTAGAACAAAGACCGAGAACATCCCGGCGGATGTTTACATACAGTTTGTGCGGTCGTTGTTCGACAACGCCCACATGCTGGTGATCGGTGGCGTTTGCTACTGGATTCTCGGATTCATGATCTATTGGCGGACGCACAATCCGCTTTTTGTGGGCTTTTCTTTCGGCCTGCTCTCCATCAGCCTTTTCCGTTACTTCGGCATTCGCGCCTTTCTGAAGGCGGGTGGCACTATAGCGAATGTCGAAGAGGCCAAGCGGTGGGAGCGCATTTATATCCTCAAGGGCAGCCTGCAGGGCCTGGGCCTGGGTTCGCTGTGCTTCATATCGATCTACGTTTACCCCGATCCCTTTGCCGAACTGGCCGCGACGTCGCTGACGATCGCGACCCTGGTCACGGTCGTCGGCCGCAACTACGGCTCCCCGCAGATGGTGCGGATTTTCTCCGTGACCTTCATCGGACCGGCGGCGCTCGGGCTTCTGCTGCGCATGGATTTCCCGTCGGTCCTGCTCGGCCTGATGATCATCCCGCTGACATTCATCACCATCAACAGCGCCGACCATGTCCGCAACGTGCTCTTCTCCGCCGTCATCGGCCACAAGCAGGCCAGGAATCTGACGCGCCGGTTCGATCGCGCGCTCAACACCATGTCGCATGGCCTGGTCATGCTGGGACCCGACGGGCGTGTCGTGGTGGCCAATGCCGAAGCCGCCCACCTGATGTCGCTGAAATCGGGCGATGCCTTGCTTGGACGCTCGATCCACGGTCTTTTGATGCGCGGCGTCGCCGGCGGCATGCTGGCGCCGAAAGACTGCCGCTACATCGAGGCGCAGCTGACGCGTGCCTTGCGCGAAGGCCGCGACCGCAAGGTGCTCGTTTCGCTGGCCAATGGCCAGCACTATGAATTCTCCGCTCGCGAAGGCAGCCAGGAACTGGGCGTCATCACCTTCGAGGACGTGACGGCCCGCGTCGAGGCGGAGGAAAAGATACGCTTCATGGCGCGCTACGACAATTTGACCGGGCTGCCGAACCGCGCCTATTTCCACGAGCTGGTCGGCGAGGCGATGGCCTCCGGCGACCAGGACCGGCTGTGCGGCCTCGCGGTGCTCGATCTCGACGACTTCAAGAGCGTCAACGACACGCTCGGCCATCCGGTCGGCGACGGGCTGATCTATGCCGTAGCCGAGCGCCTCGCGGCGGTCGCCGGACCGGGCATCACCGTCAGCCGCTTCGGCGGCGACGAGTTCATGATCTTCTTCGACCGTGTCGAGGACGAGAGCCATCTCAGCACCCTGCTCGACCAGATTTTCGCGGACCTGCAGGGCGAGGTGGACGTCGCCGGCCACGGGTTGCGCATCCAGACCAGCGGCGGCGCGGTGCTTTCCAGGGTCAAGGACACCGATGCGGACGCCATGATCGTCAAGGCGGACCTTGCCCTCTACAAGGCCAAGGAACTCGGCAAGAACAGCTGGCGGCTGTTCGAGGCGGCCATGGATGCGGCCTTCCGCAATCGCCAGCTGATGAAAGCCGACCTGCGCAATGCCGTGCAGGCCAGGGAATTGCGCGTCGTCTACCAGCCGATCGTGGCTGTCAGCACCATGCGCATCGCCAGCTGCGAAGCGCTCTGCCGCTGGGATCATCCCGACCTCGGCCCGATCTCGCCCAGCGTCTTCATCCCGCTCGCCGAGGAGATGGGCATCGTTTCCGACATCAGCACTTTCGTGCTGGAGGCCGCGTGCGCCGAATGCGCCAAATGGCCGGCGCAGACCAGTGTGTCGGTCAATCTATCGGCCAAGGACTTCCGCAATCGCGATATCGTCCAGAAGGTCAGCGACGCCTTGGCCAAGTCGGGCCTTGCGGCGCATCGGCTTGAAATCGAGGTCACCGAGACCGCGTTGCTGGACGACAAGTCGCTGACGCGCGAGTCGATCGAGGAACTGAAGGCGCTCGGCGCGCGCATCGCGCTTGACGATTTCGGCACCGGCTACTCCAGTCTGAGCTATCTCCACAAGCTGCCGCTCGACAAGATCAAGATCGATCGCTCGTTCCTGGTCGATGTGAACCAGAACCGGCAGTCGCTCGATCTTCTGAAGGGCATCGTCAGCTTGTCCCGGACGTTGGGTCTTTCGGTCACCATCGAAGGGGTCGAGACCTTCGAGCAGCTGAAGACGCTAGTTCATTTGGTCAAGCCGGACTTCGTGCAGGGCTTTCTCTTCGGCGCCGCGCTCAGCGCGTCGGGCATCGAGACGATGTCGAGCGTCACATGGCCGTTTGCCGCGGATCTGCACATCGCCGGCAAAAGGACAGCCAGCTAAGAAGCAATTCCAGGAAAAGTGCGAAGCGGTTTTCCGTCCGGAATTGCGTCAAGCAAGAAGCAATTCCAGGAAAAGTGCGAAGCGGTTTTCCGTCCGGAATTGCGTCAAGCAAAGAACAATTCCAGGAAAAGTGCGAGGGGGTCTTCCGTCTGGAATTTGCACTGAAATGGAAAACAATTCCAGAAGAAATGGAGACCGGTTTGCTACGCCGGAGCTGATATGCGTCTCCTGAAACGATAGCCGCTCCGGCGTAGTATAATTCTGTGATGTCTGACGCTTCCAAGCTCTGAATCCGGATTTACCTTGATGGCCGCCGTCAGGTCGGATCAGACAGCTGCTGGCTGCGGTATTTGCTTTTCGCGTGCAAGATCGATGAAGCGATCGCAGCTATTAAGGTTAACAGACGGTAAATCAGCGATCTTGCATTTTCAGCTTGTGTCTCATTTCAACTCGAATAGCTTGTTCACAGGCGGAATTCGAGGACGGACAATAATGGAAGCTGCGGCTAAGGACGCGTCGGCTGGCGCCAGCTCAAAGGCTGACTCCCTGCTCAACCGAACGATGATGCAGCTCCTGGAGCATGTCGAATATCGCCTCATCACCGGGGGCGAGGATCTGGAAGCGATCTACCGGCTGCGCTATCAGTCCTACCTCAAATCAGGCATGTGCGGTCCGATCGCCAGCGGGATGTTCGAGGATCGCTGGGATAATCTTCCCAATTCCTACCGCTTCGGCGTCTATTGTTACGGCGAATTGGTCAGCACATTGCGCTTTCACTATATTTCCAGTGAACAGCCATACTCGCCTTCGGTGGACGCCTATCCGGAAGTGTTGCTCCCGCGCCTCGCTCGGGGGGAAACCTTCATCGACGGCACCCGCTTCGCAACCGATCCCGATGCCGCGCCGGCGCCTGGCGTTCTGCCTTTCCTGACGCTCAGGATCGCCATGGTGGCCTCCAATTACTTTGGCCAGGACTCGGTATTGACCCCGGTCAAGGTCGAGCATTCTCATTTCTATGCCCGGTTCTTCAATGCCGTGCAGAGGAGCGAAGCCAAGCAGTTCCCGGGCGTTCTCGCTCCGATTGCGCTGTTCGAAATCCCTGCCGGCGAGAATATGCGCCGCACGCTCGAACGGTTCCCGTTCTACAATTCGACGCCGATGGAGCAGCGGATGATGTTCGGCAATCCGGCCATCAACCGGCTGACGCCCCTCACCATTCTGCCGACGGCGAAATACTATCGCACCGCGGCCTGAACGCAGGCCATGAACCTTTCACCGGCTGCGCCGTTATCAACGTCGCAGCCCGGTCTGGCCAGGCGATCGCGCCTGTCATAGGAAAGGATTCCGCATGACCATCCACTCGCTCGCGCTGACGCCGCTGATCTCGCTGATCGCCGGCGTTCTGATCCTGGTGATGCCTCGGCTCCTCAACTACATCGTCGCGCTTTACCTGATCGTTGTCGGCCTGCTCGGCCTTTTCCCCCACCTCGCCGGCTGAAATCCCGCGCCGGCCGCGTCGACATAGCGCGGCATTCGATTTCAACTTTCGTTTGAGGCTGTTGTCGCAGACTGTGCGGCAATAGCGCCATTGCTCTTGGTTCGGCTTTTCGCTATGTGCCTCGAAGGCATTTTCGAAGGGGTACTTCCATGGCTGATCACACGCCGACCGGTCCTGTCGAGCTGGGCGCGCAGATGGACTATGCCGAGCACGACCGTACCTACAAAGGCTTCCTCGGTCTTGCCAAATACGGCTCGCTGTTCTGTGCCGCCATCCTTATTGCAATGGCCTTCGGCTTCTTCGTCGGCGGCTTCTTCTCGGCGACCATCCTGTTCATCCTGATCATGGCCGTCGGCACTCTCATTCTGCGGTAGACTTCCCAAGCCCATTGCCCTCGACGTCGCCGGACGTCCGGCCGACGCCTTGCGCAGTCAAGGTTCCAGCCGAAAGGATCATCCGGTGGGACAAATCGTATTCATCCCTCGCGAGATTGACCCGAACGAGCCGCGCGTCGCGGCCTCGCCGGAGACGGTCAAGCGCCTTGCGGGTCTCGGCTTCGACGTGATCGTCGAGAAGGGCGCCGGCCTCGGCTCCCGCATTCCCGACCAGGATTTCACTGCTGCCGGCGGCACGCTCGGAACGGCGGCCGATGCCAAAAAGGCCGATGTGGTGCTGAAAGTGCGCCGGCCGACGGACGCGGAGCTCAAGGGCTACAAGCCGGGTGCCGCCGTCATCGCCATCATGGATCCTTACGGCAACGATGCCGCTGTCGCCGCGATGGCCAAGGCCGGCATCACCGCTTTTTCGATGGAATTCATGCCGCGCATCACCCGCGCACAGTCGATGGACGTTCTGTCCTCGCAGGCCAACCTCGCCGGCTACCAGGCGGTGATCGATGCGGCCGCCGAATATGACCGCGCGCTGCCGATGATGATGACGGCGGCAGGCACCGTGCCGGCGGCGAAAGCTTTCGTCATGGGCGTCGGCGTCGCCGGCCTGCAGGCGATCGCCACCGCGCGTCGGCTGGGCGCCATCGTCACCGCTACAGACGTGCGTCCGGCGGTGAAGGAGCAGGTGCAGTCGCTCGGCGCCAAGTTCCTGGCGGTCGAGGACGAGGAGTTCAAGGCGGCCGAGACGGCCGGCGGCTACGCCAAGGAAATGTCGAAGGAATACCAGGCCAAGCAGGCGGCGCTGACGGCTGAGCACATCGCCAAGCAGGACATCGTCATCACCACCGCGCTGATCCCCGGCCGGCCGGCGCCGAAGCTCATCTCGGCCGCCATGGTTGCTTCGATGAAGCCCGGCTCGGTGATCGTCGACCTCGCGGTCGAGCGCGGCGGCAATGTCGAAGGTGCGGCGCCTGGCAAGGTCGTGACGACGGAAAACGGCGTCAAGATCGTCGGCCATCTCAACGTGCCCGGTCGTGTTGCTGCGTCCGCCTCGCTGCTCTACGCCAAGAACCTCTACGCCTTCCTCGAGACGATGGTCGACAAGACGGCGAAACAGCTTGCCATCAAGCGCGACGACGAGCTGATCAAGGCGACGATGCTGACCGATGGCGGCAAGGTCGTGCATCCTGCCTTCGCCAAGGCGGCCGAGGCGCCGCGCACCGAGCCGGCGGCCATTCCCGCGACGATCATGGTCGCTGACGCATCGCCAAAACCTGCCGCAAAGAAGGCCGCGACGAAGAAACCCGCCGCAGCCAAGTCGCCCTCGTCCAAGTCTGAAGGGACCGCCTGATGGAACAGCTGCAGAAAGCCCTCGACCAGCTCGATCAGGCGACCGCCGCCGTCCGCCTTGCGGTGCAGGATCTCGCCAACGCGCCGGCAGGCGAGGCTGCCGGCAACGCCGCGCATGCGCTGTCGGGCGGCGCCATCGATCCCTTCGTCTTCCGTTTCGCCATCTTCGTGTTGGCGATCTTCGTCGGCTATTATGTCGTCTGGTCGGTGACGCCGGCGCTGCACACGCCACTGATGGCCGTCACCAACGCCATCTCCTCGGTCATCGTCGTCGGCGCGCTGCTTGCCGTCGGCATCGCCGCTTCCGGCCTGGCCGCGGGCTTCGGCTTCGTCGCGCTGGTGCTGGTCTCGGTCAATATCTTCGGCGGCTTCCTCGTCACCCAGCGCATGCTCGCCATGTACAAGAAGAAGGAAAAGTGACGTGAACGCCAACTTCGCTTCCTTCCTCTATCTTGTCTCCGGCATCCTGTTCATCCTGGCGCTGCGCGGCCTGTCGCACCCGACCACCAGCCGGCAGGGCAATCTCTACGGCATGATCGGCATGGGCATCGCCATCGCCACCACGCTGGCGCTGGCCACGCCATCGGCCGGACGCTTCGGCCTGATCGTGCTCGGCCTCGCCATTGGCGGCGGCATCGGCGCGGTTACCGCGCGCCGCATCGCCATGACCTCGATGCCGCAGCTGGTCGCCGCCTTCCACAGCCTCGTCGGCTTCGCCGCCGTCATGGTGGCGGCTGCTGCCATCTACGCGCCGGAAAGTTTTGGCATCGGCACGGCGGGCGACATCCACGCCCAAGCGCTTGTCGAAATGAGCCTGGGCGTCGCCATCGGCGCCATCACCTTCACCGGCTCGGTCATCGCCTTCCTGAAGCTCGACGGGCGCATGTCCGGCAAGCCGATCATGATCGGCGGCCGCCATTTCATCAACATCGCGCTTGGCATCGCCTTGGTCGTGCTGATCGTGCTTTTGGTCACCACCGAATCGAAGCTCGTCTTCTGGCTCATCGTTGCCGCATCGCTGGTGCTGGGCGTGCTGCTCATCATCCCCATCGGCGGCGCCGACATGCCGGTGGTGGTGTCGATGCTGAATTCCTATTCCGGCTGGGCGGCCGCGGCTCTGGGCTTCACGCTCGGCAATCTGGCGCTGATCATCACCGGCGCCCTGGTCGGCTCGTCGGGCGCCATCCTGTCCTACATCATGTGCAAGGGCATGAACCGCTCCTTCATCTCCGTCATCCTCGGCGGCTTCGGTGGTGAGACTGCGGCCGCGGGCGCTGATGATGGGATCGAGCGCACGGTCAAGCAGGGCTCGGCCGACGATGCCGCCTACCTGATGATGAACGCACAGAAGGTCATCATCGTGCCTGGCTACGGCATGGCCGTCGCCCAGGCGCAGCACGCACTGCGCGAGATGGCCGACAAGCTCAAGGCCAATGGCGTCGACGTCAAATACGC
>NZ_VFWS01000089.1:0-22308 GCF_006443065.1 Mesorhizobium sp. B1-1-5
GTGGGGGAGATGTCCGGCAGGACAGAGGGGGGCGCGAAGGATCGCGACGGCGGATGTTGGACGACTTTGCTCCGCCCGTGGATGACAAAGTGAGCAGCTTACGCCGCGTTCTTCCACCCGTCCCTGATATGCCGATACCCCTCGCGATAAATCGCCTCCGGGCTCTCGGCGAAATCGCGCCACACCTTGGTAGCCGCCGCCAGGTCCTTCAGCGAGCGGCCGAAGGATTCGATGGTCAGCCAGTCGTCATAGCCGCTTTTCCGGATGGCGGAGAACGTCTCCTTCCACGGGATGTTACCGCGCCCCGGCACGCCACGGTCATTCTCCGAAATGTGGATATGAACGACATTTCGGCGATGCTTCGTATAAGCGCCGATCGGATCGGCCTCCTCGATATTGGCATGAAAAGTGTCGTACATCGCCTTGATATGCGGCCGGTCGATCGCGTCGACATGTTCCGACAGGTCGGCCATGGTGTTGACGAGATAGCATTCGAAGCGGTTGAGCGCTTCCAGCCCGATGGTCACGCCCCTTTTGCCAGCATGGTCGCCGATGGCGCGCTGCGAGGCGACCGAGCGCTTCTTCTCGGCCGCGGTCGGCCCACTGCCGGAAAAGGCGCCGAGCGTCGAATGCAGCGGCCCGCTGAGCGTGTCCGCGCCGAGGGCCGCGCTGCAGTCGATCGCCCATTTCATATAGTCGATGCCGGCCTTGCGGGTGGCGGCATCCGGCGAGATCAGGTTCATCGCCGGATTGCCCATGGCCGAGACAGCGGTACGCTCAAGGCCGATGCGATCGAGCATCTCGCCGAGTTTTTTATAATCATCAGGCGCACCAACAAAGACCGGTATCTCGACGCCGTCGAAGCCGGTCGCCTTGATGTCCTTGAGCAGCGCCTCGTGTTTCTTCGAGACGCTGGTCGTCCACAAGAACATGCACATGCCGATTTTCATCGACACCCCCTCATCATCTTCGGCCGAGGGGTGACGAGATTCAGGTCAGGCCGAGTCGAAAATGGTGGTTTCCGAGAACCGGAGCGGAGCGTACTTAAAGTACGTGAGCACCGGAAGCGCAGGAAGCCGCCGTTTGCAGGCCGGCCTCACCTGAATATCGTCACCCCTATAGCTTCGTCCACGCCCCATTCTTCTTCGACGACCTCACGCAGGCCTCGATGAAGGCCATGCCTTCGACGCCGTCCGCGACCGTCGGGAAGACCACATCCTTAGCCGGCTTGCCGCCTTTCCTGCGCGCCGCCCGAATGGCGCGCGCGGCCTCCTGGTAGATGTTGGCGAAACCTTCAAGGTAGCCCTCCGGATGACCGGACGGCACGCGGCTGACGCGCGCAGCCACGGGCATCGCGCCCGCGCCGGCACGCGTCAAAAGCTGCTTCGGCTGGCCGAACGGCGTGTACCAGAGATAGTTCGGGTCGGCCTGCACCCATTCCAGCCCGCCCTTGGAGCCGTAGATGCGCAGCTTCAGCCCGTTCTCGTGGCCGGGCGCCACCTGGCTGGCCCAGATCATGCCCTTGGCCGGATGCGACTTGCCGACTGGCTTGAAGCGCAGCATGACGTTGACATTGTCGTCGAGCTGGCGCCCCGGCACGAAGGCGTCGAGATCGGCTGACAAAGTGTCCAGTTCTAGCCCGGACACGAAGCGGGCGAGATTATAGGCATGCGTGCCGATGTCGCCGAGCGCCCCGCCGGCGCCTGCCTGCTTGGGATCGGAGCGCCAGGAGGCCTGCTTCTGGCCGGTGGCGGCAAGGTCCTCGGTCAGCCAGTCCTGCGGATATTCCGACTGCACGATGCGGATATCGCCGAGCATGCCCTTGGCCACCATCTCGCGTGCCTGCCGGATCATCGGATAGGCGGTGTAATTGTGGGTCAGCACGAACACCTTGCCCGTCTTTTCGACCAGGCCGGCAAGCTTCTTCGCCTCGGCCAGCGACGTCGCCAGCGGCTTGTCGCAGATGACGTGGATGCCTGCCTCGAGGAAGGCTTTCGCCGCCGGCACATGCACGTTGTTTGGCGTCACGATCGCCACCGCCTCGATACCGTCGGGACGCTTGGCTTCGGCCTTGGCCATCTCGGCATAGGAGCCGTAGCTGCGCGCGGGATCGAGCCCGAGTTCTTCGGCCGATGCCTTGGCCCGCGCCGGATCCGACGACAGCGCGCCGGCCACCAGCACGAAGTCGTTGTCCATGCGCGCCGCGATGCGATGCACAGCGCCTATGAAGGCGCCCTGCCCGCCGCCGACCATGCCATAGCGGATCGGGCCGCCTCCCGCTTCCGACTTCGATGCGCCGACCATTCTTGTCCTCTCTCTTTAGTTCCTCACCCTCCCCTGTAGGGAGGGTCGACGCGCAGCGTCGGGGTGGGGGTATAAGAGTCCGCTGCGACTTGGGATTCAACCCCACCCGGACCTGCGGCCGAACCTTCTCAAGGGAGCTGCAGTCAAATCCCCATCATCGCCCGCAGCAGCTTTTTATCGGTCGTGCCGGCGGCGAAATCGTCGAAGGCCTTCTCCGTCACCCGGATGATGTGGTGCTGGATGAAAGGCGCCCCTTCCGCCGCCCCGTCCTCGGGATGTTTCAGGCAGCACTCCCATTCCAGCACCGCCCAGGAATCGTAATTGTACTGGGTGAGCTTGGAGAAGATGCCGCCGAAATCGACCTGCCCGTCACCCAGCGAGCGGAAGCGCCCTGCACGGTTCACCCAGCCCTGATAGCCGGAATAGACGCCTTGCCGCCCGGTCGGGTTGAACTCGGCGTCCTTGACGTGGAACGCCTTGATCCGCTCGTGGTAGATGTCGATGAATTCGAGATAGTCGAGCTGCTGCAAAAGGAAATGCGACGGGTCGTAGTTGATGTTGCAGCGCTTATGGCCGCCGACCGCGTCGAGGAACATCTCGAAGGTAGCGCCGTCGAACACATCCTCCGAGGGATGGATCTCGTAGCCGACATCGACGCCATTGTCCTCATAGACATCGAGGATCGGCTTCCAGCGTTTGCCGAGTTCGCCGAAGGCTTCCTCGATGAGGCCGGCCGGGCGCTGCGGGAACGGATAAAGGTAAGGGAAAGCCAGCGAGCCGGTGAACGACACCGAAGCGTCCAGCCCGAGATTGCGCGATGCCTTGGCGCCGAACTTCATCTGCTCGACAGCCCATTTTTGCCGTGCCGTGGGATTGTTGTGCACCGATGGCGGCGCAAATCCATCCATCTGCGCGTCATAGGCGGGATGCACCGCGACCAGTTGCCCCTGCAGATGCGTCGACAATTCGGTGATCTCGACGCCTGCATCCGCGCAGACGCCTTTCACCTCGTCGCAATAGGCCTTCGACGACGCTGCCCTCTCGAGGTCGAACAGGCGCGCGTCCCAGGTCGGGATCTGCACGCCCTTATAGCCCAGCCCTGCTGCCCATTTGGTGATGGAACCCAGCGAATTGAACGGCGCGGCGTCGCCCGCGAACTGCGCCAGAAACAGGCCGGGGCCCTTCATCGTCGTCGGCATCGGCATCCTCCCTCGTTTGTTTTCGCGACCAAGCATAGCGCCTATTGAAATGAGGGCCAGCCTGTTTGGTCAACCCTGTCGGCGTCTATGCATTGCGCCATTCTGGTATTACCAAATCCCGGAATTCGGTCAAGCGGCCGAAAACCGCGGAGGCGAGCCGAGCTTGCAAACAGATAAGTGGAATTACCACGTAAAATCAGACTATTGCTCGGCCGATAGAGCTTCAGCCGCCCACTTGTTGCCGTGCATGAAAATTTGCTGTAGAGGTCATGAAGGGCCCAATTGGTCGAACCAGTTTGGAGGAAAATTCTGGCAACGCCTTGGGGAGGAACCGTGCGCCCGCCTCTGCCGGAGGCGCCGCGGGGTAGAATGTGACAGGCGAATTCTGGGAAGGATAGACCATGCATCTTTCGACGCACAATTGGATGCGGGCGGAGCCGCTGGAGGTGACGCTCAAGCGCATCAAGAAATTCGGTTACGAATCGATCGAGATTTCCGGCGAGCCCGAGCAATACAAGACCAAGGAGACGCGCGCGCTCCTGAAGGAGCACGGCATCCGCTGCTGGGGTTCGGTGACTCTGATGCTCGGCGAGCGCAACCTCGCCGCCAGGGACCAGGGCCAGCGCGAGCGCTCGGTCCAATATGTCAAGGACGTGCTCACCATGGTGAGCGAGCTCGACGGCGAGATCATCACGCTGGTGCCCGCGACCGTCGGCAAGGTCGTTCCCGACGGCACCGAGGCGGAGGAATGGGGCTGGGTGGTCGATGCTACGCGCGAATGTTTCAGCCATGCCCAGAAAGTCGGCGTCAGGATCGCCGTCGAGCCGCTCAACCGCTTCGAGACCTACCTCTTCAATCGCGGCGCCCAGGCGCTGGCGCTGGCCGATGCGGTGAGCCCCGAATGCGGCGTCTGTCTCGACGCCTACCATATCCACATGGAGGAATTTAACGTCTATGACGCGATCCGTCAGGTCGGAAAGCGCCTGTTCGATTTCCATGTCGCTGACAACAACCGCTTCGCGGCCGGCCTTGGCCAGATCGACTGGCCGAAGATCGTGCGCACGTTGAAGGAAGTCGGCTATGACGGCGCGCTGACCAACGAGTTCGTCGCGCCCGTCGACCGCACGCCGGCGGCGCCCTATCCGGAGATGGTCGAGCGCAATCCGGTCGACATCTCGCCCGAGCAGCTCAAGTTCATCCAGGACCACGGCTCCAGCGTGCTCACGGAAAAATTCTACACCGACCAGATGCGCATCACCGCCGAAACGCTGCTGCCGCTGATCAAGTAGGCCTCGGGTTGAAACCTATGCCTTCCGCTGGCGGGCGGAGGGGCCGAAGGAAAAACATGCGCATCAAAAGCGTCCAGGCCTGGTGGGTTCGTATCCCGATCGAAGTCGCGAAGCAGCATCGCAGCGACTTCGGTCAGGTGACGACGTTCGACGCCGCAATTCTGCGCATCGAGACCGCTGACGGCCTGGTCGGCTGGGGCGAGGGCAAGAACGCCGCCGGCAGCGCCGGCAGCTATGGCGCGCTCGTTCATATGCTCAACCACGAGATCGGCCCGCAGCTGATCGGTTGCGATCCGGCCGACATCGGCATCATCTGGGAAATGCTCTACAACGGCGTGCGGCACGAGACGGCGGCGCATGCCGGCCATGCCATGCCGCAGCTGGCGCGGCGCGGCATGAGCGTGGCGGCGATCAGCGCCGTCGACATCGCGCTGTGGGACATCCTCGGCAAGTCGCTGGGGCAGCCGGTGTGGCGGCTGCTCGGCGGTCGCAAGGTCGAGCGTATGCAGGCCTACGCCTCGGGCGGCTGGGCCTCAGCCGACGCCATCGGCGAGCAGTTGCAATCCTACATCGCCAAGGGCGGCTTCAAGGCGCTGAAGATGCGCGTCGGCGCCATGGACGGCGCCCCGCATGTCTCGGCCGCGCGCGTGCGCGCCGCAAGGCAGGCGATCGGGCCGGAAGTCGATCTGATGGTCGACGCGCACGGCACCTATACCGTCGCCGAGGCCAAGCGCTTCATCAACCTCACCGCCGATCTCGACCTTGCCTGGTTCGAGGAACCGGTGACCGCCGACGACAAGCCGGGCATGGCCGACGTGCGCGCCTCGGGATCGACGCCGATCGCCACCGGCGAAAGCGAGGCGACGCGCTATGCCTTCCGCGATCTGGCGGTGCTGAAGTCGGCCGACATCTTCCAGCCGGATCCCGCCTTCTGCGGCGGCATCAGCGAGGCGATGAAGATCGGCACCATCGCCAGCGCCTTCAACCTGCGCTTCGCGCCGCATCTATGGGCCGGCGCGCCCTGCTTCTTTGCCGGGCTGCATGTGTGTGCCGCCTCGCCCGCCAGCTTCACCATTGAATATTCGCTCGGCGCCAACCCGATGATCCATGACCTCGTCGAGGAGACTGTCGAGGCGAAGGACGGTATGATAGCGATCCCTGAAAAGCCTGGATTGGGATTCACCATCTCCGAGCGATTCCTGGAGGCGCACGCGCAACGTATTTGACGATGAAAGAAAAGAACCTTCTCGCGGAACTCGCCGCCTATCTCTTTTCCAACTCGGACAAGGAGTCCGGCCGCACGCCCTCGGAGCGCGAGCTGGCGGAACATTTCGGCGTCAGCCGCGGCCAGATCCGCGAGGCGCTCGCCATCCTCGAGGCCATGCGCATCGTCGAGCGGCGCGCCAAATCCGGCATCTATATCGACACCAAGCAGGCGAGCGTGGAAGCGCTGGCGCTGTTCGCCCGCGCCGGCCTGCCGCTCGATCCGGTGCAGATCTACGAGACCGTCGAGCTGCGCAAGATCCACGAGATCAAGGCGGCCGAGCTTGCCTGCTCGCGCGCAACCGAAGAGAACTTCGAGCGCCTGCGCGAAATCCTGAAGGCTTCCGAAGAGCGCATCGCCGCCGGCGAAGGCCTTGCCAAGGAAGACCGCGAGTTTCACCTCGAGATCGTCCGCGCGACCAAGAACAGCGTCTTCCACAACATCTGCAGCGTCTATTACCTAATGGGCGAGCAACGCCTGCCGATCTATTTCAACGATCCCGAACGCTCGGTGCGCTCGCATGCCGAGCATATCCAGATCTACGAAGCGCTGTTGCGCCGCGACGGCAACCTCGCCCAGGCCCTGATGAATGCCCATTTGCAGGGCGCCGAGAGCTACTGGAAGGGGATCATCGAAGGCCGCGGAATGGAGCCGAAAAGCGCGGCGCTCGAGAAGGCTTGAGCGATCTCAGGAAAGTGTGGACGGTCAGGTTCGGCACCTTCGCCGTAGCCTTCCGTCCGAAACTGCGTGACCCACAGAGACAGGACAGTTCTCCGTTTCCGTGAAACGGCGAAATGCCCTTGAGCATTTTGCAGCCAGACGTTTAGCTTGGCATCGCACAAATGCGGAAATGGAACCCCATGCGCAAGATCCTGTCGACGCATCCGCTGCACCCACGCGCAACGGCGATGCTGGCCGGCGCCGGGCGGCTTGAGATCGCTTCCGCGCTCGATCCCAAGACGCTGACCGCTGAGGCCCGCGACGCCGACATCGTCATCGTGCGCGCGCCGCTGCCGCCGGAGCTGTTTGCGGGTGCTTCGAGCCTGCGCGCCGCGATCCGCCACGGTGCCGGGCTGGACATGATCCCGGTCGAGGCCGCGACCGCCGCCGGCGTGCTGGTGGCGAACGTGCCAGCGGTCAACGCCCGCTCGGTCGCGGAGCATGTGATGTTCACCGCCCTTGCGCTGCTGCGGCGCTTCCGCGTGATGGACCGCGACCTGCGCGCCAAGGGCTGGCTTGCCGGGCGCGAGCACGCCAACTCGACCAGCGAGCTGGCCGGCAAGACCATCGGCATCGTCGGCCTCGGCGCGGTCGGTCAGGCCGTCGGCCACATCGCCGCCCACGGCTTCGACCTCAATGTCGTGGCGACCACGCGCAGCCTGCGTCCGGCGCCCGAACGCGTCGGCTTCCTGTCGATCGATGCGCTGGTCGAGCAGAGCGACATCATCGTGCTCTGCTGCCCGTTGACCCAGGAGACGCGGGGTCTCATCAGTCGCGAGCGTATTGCCCGCATGAAGCCCAACGCGCTGCTGATCAATGTCTCGCGCGGCCCGGTGGTCGACGACGAGGCGCTGATCGAAGCCCTGCGTACCGGCCGCATCGGCGGCGCTGCGCTCGACGTTTTTGCGACCCAACCGCTGCCGCCGAACCATCCCTATTTCGGCTTCGACAACGTCATCGTCACCCCGCATATGGCCGGCATCACCGAGGAATCGATGATGCGCATGGGCGTCGGCGCCGCCGCCGAGGCCTTGCTGGTGCTCGCCGGAAAGCTGCCGGTCAACCTGCGCAATCCGGAAGTCATCGAGCACTACCGGCGGCGCTTTCCGGTCGGCGAATAGTTCCGAGGCGAACATCGCGACGGGTGCAGACCTGAGATTCCGGCCAGCCTTTTCCGGACTTGCATCCTGATGGCCTCCGCAGTCAACGGCCAAGCAAAGCCTCGACTGCGGCGGCAATGCGCAGCAGATGACTGTCCTGCCCGTGCTTGCCCACCAGCATCAATCCGGCCGGCAGCTTGGTGCCGGGCATCGGCAGCGAGATCGCGCAAAGATCGAACTGGTTGGCGACCTGCGTGTTGCGCAAGAGCAGCCCTTCCGTCTTGTCGCGCAGCGCTTCGTCGCCGGCCATGGCGGCGATGGACGGCGCGACCATCGGCACGGTCGGCAATGCCAGAACATCGACCGCCTCCAGCCGTTCCGCCATGGCCGCCACAAGCTCGGCGCGGCGGCGGATCGTGCGGATGTAGGCCGAGGCAGGGACAGCCAGCGCGCGCGTCAATGGCCCGGCGACATGCGGATCGACCGGCACGGACGCGCCGCTCGCCAGCCAATCGGCATGGATTTCGGCGCCTTCCATCGACGCGATCGTGCCGCGCCTGGTTGTCGCGCGCATCTCGGCGATGAGATCGTCGATGGACAAATCGGCAGCGCGGGCGCCGGCCCGCCCGATCCTGTCGATGCAGGCCTCGAAAGCCGCGGCGACCTCGGCTTGCGTCTCGCCGAACAGCACGCCGCGCGGAATGCCGATGCGCAGGCCGGCGAGCGAGACCGGCTGAAGGGCCGCCAGCTCTTCCCCCGCCATGACCGCATCGGCGATGGCGCAATCGGCGACGCTGCGGGCAAGCGGACCGATGGAATCCAGCGTGATCGACAGCGGAAAGGCGCCCGTCAAAGGCACGCGCCGCGCCGTCGGCTTGAAGCCGACGATGCCGTTGAGCGAGGCGGGAATGCGCACCGAACCGCCGGTGTCCGAACCGATGGAGATGTCGCTTGTGCCCTCGCCGATCGCAACGCCGGCTCCAGATGACGAGCCGCCCGGGATCAGGCCGGCATCGGCAGCGTTGCCCGGTGTGCCGTGATGCGGATTGTCGCCGATCGCTGTGAAGGCGAACTCGGTCATGTTGGTCTTGCCGAGGATGACCGCGCCCGCCTGGCGCAGCCTCTGCACGATCGCCGCGTCCCGCGCCGCCGGTTCGGCGCTGGCGCGGATCAGCGATCCGGCCGTCGTCGGCTCTCCGGCGACGTCGAACAGATCCTTGATCGAAACGATGCGCCCGTCGAGCGGCCCAAGGCTGACGCCGGCCTTGCGGCGGGCATCGGACGCATCGGCGGCTGCCCGCGCGGCTTCGGCATAGAGCTTCGTATAGACCTTCTCATCCGCCGCCCGATTGGCAAGACGTGACAGGATGATTTCGAGGCGGTCGCGGATGGATTGCATTTTCGATGTCGGGCCTTGCAAAATTGCAACGTCTTTTAGGCGTGCGGCCTGGTGTTGGCCGGCAAAGAGATAACCCGGCAAGTGTGCCTTTGCACCCTGCCAGCGATGGAAAGATGCTGATGCTGTACAAAGGCAGCTGCCACTGCGGCAAGGTGGCGTTCGAGGTCAAGGGCGAGATCGGCATGGCCGTGCGCTGCAACTGCTCGATCTGCTCACGCAAGGGCGCGCTTTTGTGGGCCGTGCCGCATGAGAAGCTCAATCTGGTTGCCTGGGGCGACGACCTCGGACGCTACACCTTCGGCAAGGTTCAAATCGCGCACCGCTTCTGCCGCACCTGCGGCATCCACCCCTTCGCCGAGGTGTCGGCCAAGGCAACGAACGGTCCGCCTATATCAACATCAACTGCCTCGACGGCGTCGACATCGCCAGCATCGAAGTGTTCGAGTTCGACGGCCGCTCGGCTTGAAGCTAGAATTAACAGCCCGGCGCTCGTGAGAGCCGGGCCGATGCTCGGAAGGGCAAGCGGTCTGGCCTACTCCGCCGCCTGCTTGGGCCCCATCAGGAACGCCACCAGCGCCGCCAGCAAGGTCGCCACGCCGCCATAGGCGAAAGCGCTGGCCACGCCGGCGTGATCGACCAGCAGCCCTCCGAAGATGGCGCCCAGCGCGATCGCCACCTGGAAGGTCGCGACCATCAGCCCGCCGGCGCTTTCGGCCTGGTCGGGCGCGGCGCGCACCAGCCATGTCTGCAGGCCGACCGGCACGGCGCCGAAGGCAAAGCCCCAGGCGGTGACGGCGACCGCCGCCGCAATCGGCGAAGCGCCGAGCGCAAGCAGCGCAGCCGCCGACAGGGCGATCAGCAGCGGCGCCAAGGCCACGGCCATTTTCAGGTTGCGCTCGGCCAGGAACGCGCCGGCGAAATTGCCGAAGAAGCCGCCAATGCCATAGGCGAGCAGCACCAGCGAGATGGTCTCGATCGGCATCGCCGGGACGGTCTCCAGGAACGGCCGCACATAAGTGAAGCCGGCAAACTGTCCGGAAGCGACCAGCAGCACCACCAGCAGCGCGATGCGGATCATAGGCCGCTTCAGCACCTCGACCAGCGTGCGGAAGCTTGCCACGGTCGTCGGCGGCAGGCTGGGAAGGGTGGCGAGTTGCACCAGAAGCGCCAGCCCGCCGACGACCGCGGCGATCATAAACGCCGTGCGCCAGCCCCAGATGTCGCCGACATAGGCACCGACGGGCGCCGCTGTCACGGTGGCGACCGATACGCCGGTGAGGATGATTGACATGGCGCGCGGCATCAGCCGCATCGGCACCAGCCTGAGCGCCATGGCCGCCGACATCGACCAGAAGCCGCCGAGCGCCACGCCCAGCACGACACGGGCAAGAAGCAGCATGGTGAGCGATGAGGCGAAGGCGGCGACGAGATTGGAGACGATCAGCAGGACGGAGAGGATCCACATGACCAGCCGGCGGTCGAGCCGCTTGGTAACGATCGCCATGGTCGGCGCGGCAATTGCCCCGACGACAGCCGTCGCGGTCACCGCCTGTCCGGCGGCGCCTTCGCTGACGCCCAGGTCTTGCGCCAATCGCGTCAACAGGCTGGCGGGCAGGAATTCGGCGGTGACCAGGCCGAAAACGCCGAGCGCCAGCGAGACCACCGCGGCCCACGCAGGCTCACTTCGTTCTTCAGGTTCGGTTCTGTCGAGGACAGCGGCGTCGATGGCGCCTGCGGCGGGCTCGGTCATGGCAAATCTCCGGTGAGTTGCAGCGCAACATTTGAGCTGCAATGCAACATAGGGAGTGACTATCTGGAGTTTCCATGCTAGAAACGCCGAAATGAATTACAATTCGTCCAAATCGGTTTTGGAGACTTCGGGCGACCCGCTCACCGACATGTTGCGTGGCTTGCGCCTCGATGGCGTCGACTATGGCCGCTGCGTGCTGGGCGAGCCCTGGGCCGTCTCCTTCCCCGCGCAGAAGGCCGCGCGTTTCCATTTCATCGGACAGCAGGGCTGCTGGCTGTTCTCGCCGGCCAAGGAATGGATCGAGCTCTCGGTGGGCGACGCGCTGCTGATCCCGCGCGGCGACGAGCATGTGCTGGCAAGCGCGCCCGGCGTGCCGCCGGTGCCGATCGGCCGCTACACCATCGAGCCGGTGTGCGAGAACATCTACGACGTCTCAAACGGCTGCGACGGCTGCAAGACCTTGCTGTTTTGCGGCTCGATGCATTTCAACCTCGACGGCTCGCATCCGCTGCTGGAGATGATGCCCGATCTCATGCAGGCGCATAAGCTGATGGCGAATGCGCCCGGTATCCAGCATCTGCTCGACGCCATGGCCGGCGAGGTGGCGATGGATCGGGTCGGCTCCGGCGGCATTCTTGCCCGCCTGGCCGACGTGCTGGCCGGCGCCATCATCCGCTCGTGGGTGGAGAATGGCTGCGGCGACGCCACCGGATGGATCGCCGCCGTGCGCAACCCCGATGTCGGCAAGGTGCTTGCCGCTATCCACCTGCAGCCGGAGCGCGACTGGACGGTCGAGGCGCTGGCAAGGATGATGGGCGCCTCGCGCTCCGCCTTCGCGCAGCGTTTCGCCGCCGTGGTCGGCGAGACGCCGGCCAAATACGTGCTGCGCGTGCGCATGCACCAGGCGCGGCAATGGCTTACCCGCGACGGCACGAGGGTTTCGGTCACGGCCTCGAGATTGGGCTATGATTCGGAAGCCTCCTTCAGCCGCGCCTTCAAGCGGGTGATGGGCGTGGCGCCGAGCCATTTCCGCAATGCCAGCGGCGACGAACAATCCTGATCGCGGCTGTCGGGCTGGAGGAATTGCCAAGTCTTTTGGACGCCGCGTCATTCCGCGTCGGCCGAGGCCGCATAAGCTGGCCGGCGGAGGAAACCGCCATGCCCAATCATCTTGCACCGCTTGCCCTTGCCGCACTTGCCATCTTGCCGAGCCCGGCTTTCGCGCTGGAAGACAGCTACCTGCCGGCCGACAAGATCCCTTACGCCGTCGAAGCGCCAGGCCAGCCTCAGCGCCTTGGCCCGCTATGGGGCGAACGGGCAAGAGGACCGGCCGGCACGCTGCTGAAGGTTCCCGGCAACTGGCGCGCGCCCGTCCATGCCCACACCGCCGATTACCGCGCAGTGGTCATCAAGGGTCTCTGGGCGCACTGGCAGATGCAGGGCGGCGAAGCCACCAAGGTCGAGTTGCCGCCCGGCTCCTACTGGACCCAGAAGGCCGACGAAATGCATGACGACGCCTGCCTGTCGGACACCGAATGCGTGATCCTGCTAATCAACGACACGCCTTACGAGACCTATCTGCCGAAATAAGGCTGCAGGCTAAGCCCGACTTCTATCCGACGTGCCGCAGGCTGACGCCGCTGCCTTTGTCGAACATCACCACCTTGTCGGGATTCCAGGCAAAGCGCACCGGCTCTTCGATCGCGACGTCGGTCCTGGCCGGCACCGTGGCCCGCAGCATCGTGTCGCCGACCCTCAGCGTCAGGATCTTCTCCACGCCGTGATTCTCGACATCGTGGACCCGCGCCTCGACCGGCGCGCCGCTCTCCAAGTAGACATCCTCCGGACGGATGCCGAAGACGAGCGGGCGACCGTCGGTCGCGCCGCTCGCCTTGGCTCCCCCAAAAGTCTTGGCCCCAATTGCGAGCGGCAGTTCGAAATTCATCGGCGCCATCACCGCGCGGTCGTCGACTAGTCTGCCGTCGATGAGGTTCATCGGCGGCGAACCGACGAAGCTCGCGACATAGGTGTCGCGCGGATTGTTGTAGATCTCATGCGGCGTGCCCGTCTGGACGATGCGGCCATGGTTGAGCACGCCGACCTTGTCGCCCATCGACATGGCCTCGATCTGGTCATGCGTGACGAACAGGAAGGTGGCTCCGAGTTGCATCTGAAGGTTCTTCAATTCCGTGCGCAGCGCCTCGCGCAGCTTGGCGTCGAGCGCCGACAGCGGCTCGTCCATCAGGAACACGCGCGGTTTGCGCACGATGGCGCGGCCGATCGAGACGCGCTGCATCTCGCCGCCGGAAAGCCGGTCGGTCTTGCGGTCGAGCAGGTGTTCGATCCTGAGCGTGCGGGCGGCGCGCGCGACACGGTCCTTGATCTCGGCATCCGGCAGCCGGCGGATCTTCGGCTTCAGCGGAAATTCGAGGTTCTGCCGCACAGTGTAGCGCGGATAAAGCGAATATTGCTGCAGCACCAGCGCGACGTCGCGCTCGGCCGCACCCCATCCGGCAACGTCGACACCATCGATGAGAACCTGCCCCTCGGTCGGCTTATCCAGTCCGGCGATCAGGCGTAGCGTCGTCGTCTTGCCGGCGCCGGTCTCGCCAAGCAGCACGAAGAACTCGCCGTCGGCTATGTCGAGGTTCAGACCCGTCAGCGCGGTGTGGCTGCCGTATTTCTTGGTGATGTTCTTCAGTTCGATATGGGCCATTACAGCCTTACTCCCAGCGACTTGCCGCTTGCCGTGTCGAAAAAGTGCGCCTGCTCGGGATCGATGCGGACATGGACTTTCTCACCGGGGCCCGAGACGTAGCCCGCCTTGGTGCGGGCGCGCAGCATCGTGGAGCCGACCCTGAGATCGACAATGTCGAACGACCCGAGCGGCTCGATGATGCTCGCCTCGACCGGCATGTAGCCGGGCGCCGCATCGTGCCGCACGAGTACGCCCTCCGGGCGGATGCCGAGCGTCAGGCCGCCATTGGCTGCATGCCCGTTGAGCCTGGACAGGAGCTGGCGCGGGAACTCGAAGCCAGTCGGCGCATCGCCGACGGTCACGGAGGTAGCGCCCGCCTGATCCGCGACACTGGCCTGGGCGATGTTCATCACCGGGCTGCCGACGAACTGCGCCACAAACAGGGTTGCCGGATGCGAATAGACATCGTCTGGCGTGCCGACCTGCTGGATGAAGCCTTCATGCATGATGACGATGCGGTCGGCGAGGCTCATCGCCTCGATCTGGTCGTGCGTGACATAGATCGTGGTCGACCCTTGCTTGACGTGCAGGCGCTTGATCTCGGCGCGCATCTCCTCGCGCAGCTTGGCGTCGAGCGCGCCGATCGGCTCGTCCATCAGCATCGCCTTCGGGCGCCGCACCAGCGCACGACCGATGGCCACGCGCTGCATGTCGCCGCCCGAGAGCGCCGACGGCCTCTTGTCGAGCAGATCGGTGATGCGCAGGACCCGGGCGACCTCGCGCACGGACTTGTCGACTTCGCCGCTGCTCATGCGCATTGCACGCAGCGGAAAGGCGACGTTCTCGAACACCGTCATATGCGGGTAGAGCGAAAAGGACTGGAACACCATGGCGATGTCGCGGTCGGCCGCCTTGAGGTGCTGCACCGGCTTGCCGTCGATCAGGATATCGCCCTGGTCGATCGTCTCCAGCCCTGCCACGGCGCGCAGCGTCGTGGTCTTGCCGCAGCCCGACTGGCCGAGCAGCACGATGAACTCGTTGTCGGCGATGGCCAGGTTCAGATTATGGATGACCTGGACGGCACCGAAGAATTTCTCGATGCCGCGAAGTTCGATCTGCGTCACTGGCGGGCTCCCTCATGCGTCGCGGCGCCGGTTTCCTCGCTCTGCTCCGGTGCGATCTTGGACGTGATGTTGAAGCCGATCAGCCCGATCAGGATGATCGTCACACCGTATGAATGCAGGCCGAGGCTCCATGGTTGGCAGAGCGCTACGATGCCCAGCACCATGAGGATTTGCGAGGCCGGCAGCAGGTACTTCTCGTTGGTGGAGCGAAAACTCATTTGCGGATTGCTCCGAACGTCACGCCGCGAAGCAGATGGTTGCGCAGCAGGAAGGTGAAGATTGCGACCGGCAACAGGAACAGGAAGGTACCCGCCGCGATCGTCGTCCAGTCCGGCAGGCCGGAGCCGATCTGCGAGGGGATGAAGGGCGGCGCCGTCTGGGCGCGCCGGTTGGTCATGATCAGCGCAAAGGCGTATTCATTCCAGGCGGTGATGAAGCAGAACACCGCGGTGGCGGCGATGCCGGTCGCCGCTTCCGGCAGCACGATCTTGAAGAAGGCCTGCATGCGCGTGTAGCCGTCGACGAGCGCCGCCTCCTCATATTCTTTCGGGATCTCGTCCATGAAGCCCTTCATCAGCCAGACCGAGAAGGAAAGATTGAAGGCGACATAGAGGATGATCAGGCCGATATGCGAATCGTTGAGGCCCACGACCCGGTACATCAGGAACATCGGAATGGCGACCACCACCGGCGGCAGCATGCGGGTCGACAGGATGAAGAAGAGCAGGTCCGCCTCGCCGGCGATCTTGAAGCGTGAGAAGCCATAGGCGGTGAAGGTTCCCATGCCGACGGCCAGCACCGTGCTGATCACAGCCACGATCAGGCTGTTCATGAACCGGTCGGGATATTGCGAAAGCTGCACGTCCTTGCCGACCTTCAGCACCCGCTCGCCGCCGTCATAGATGCGTTTTTCCCACCAGGGCGCGGCATCGTAGACTTGCGGATCGACGGGCTTCTGCATCTGCACGCGCTTGGTGAAGAGCCGCACGAACGGCGTCACCTCGGGCTCGAACAGCACGGTGGGCGGGACGCTGACGGCGAGCTCCTTCGGCTTGAACGCCGTCGAGGCGATCCAGTAGATCGGTGCCAGGAAGATCAGCGTCGCGATCAGCACCGCGGCGATGGCGATGCGGTTGAAGGCGACCTCGGAAGAAGTGCGGACGGCGGCCATGTCAGCGCTCCTTCACCTTGTTGAGATACTTCACGTAGAGATTGGTGATCGCCAGCACCATGATCAGCACGATGTAGGCCAGCGCGCAGGACTTGCCCGTATCCCACTGCTGGAAGGCCTGCTTGTAGAGCCGGATCGCGATCAGCTCGGCGGTCGGCTGGGTGGTCATCGTGTAGGCGATGTCGAAGGTCTTGAAGGCTTCCATGGTGCGGAAGATCAGCGCGATCAAAAGGATCGGCGAGACCAGCGGCAAGGTGATGCGAGTGAAGGTGTACCACCAGCCGGCGCGGTCGATCGCGGCCGCCTCGTAGAGATGCTGCGGCACGGCCGAGAGACCGGCGAGCGACAGCAGCATGACGAAAGGCGACCACATCCAGATATCGGTGATCGCGACTGCATAGAGCGCGCTGTCGGGATTGGAGAGCCAGGCGAAGTCGCCAAGGCCGAAGACATAGTTGATCGGTCCCCAGGACGGGCTGTAGAGCAATTGCCAGAACAGGCCGACGACCGCCGCGGACATCATCATCGGCAGCAGCAGAAGCGTGGTGACCAGGCCCTTCATCGGAAAGCTGCGGTTGAGCAGAAGCGCAAGGCCGAAGCCGACGATCATCTGCCCAGCCACCGAAACGATCACGTATTTGGCGGTGATGACGAAGTTCGACCAGATATGATCGTCGCTCAGCAGCTCACGATAGTTCTGCAAGCCGACGAACTGCCAGGGTTCGCTGCGGTTCGCGGCGAAGTTCGTGAAGGAATAGCCGAGCGAATAGATCAGCGGGAAAATATTGAAGACGATCAGAAAGACCAGCGTCGGGATGATGAACAGGTTGCGGATGGTCAGATCGGACCAGCCGCGAGCGGCGGCCCTGGACGCTGGATCAAGATTGGTAAGGGCTACCGAAGCCAACTTTGTCTCCTGAAAACAGGAATGCCGGAGGGGGAAACCTCCTCCGGCATTCTGACTGCGATGCTTACTTGTAACGGTTGTACTTGGTGAAAGTCGCCTTCCAGTCGGCGGTCGTCTTGTCGAGCGCCTCCTGGGCGGTGCCCTTGCCGCCGACCACGAACGGATAGATGTTCTGGTTCAGCTGGTCGAGCACTTCGGCGTATTCAGGCGTTGCCCAGAAGTCCTTGACCATGAACATCGTGTCGTAGAACGCTTTGTTGTAGGGCGTCGCGTTCTGGAAGGCTTCGGACTTCAGCACGGCCTGGCTGCAGGTGTAGCCGCCGAGCTCGGCCCACTTCTTCTGGGTCTCGTCCTTGATGAACCACTCGAGGAACTTCATCGCCTCGTCCTTGTTCTTCGAATACGAGACGACCGAGATGCCCTGGCCGCCGAGCGCGGCGAAGCGCTTGCCGTCCGGGCCGGCCGGATTGGCGAAGAAGCCGGTGACGTCGGCGTAGGGGTTGGTGGCCTTGTTCACCAGCGGCGGGAAGAAGGCGAAGAAGTTCATGCTCATCGCGGCCAGGCCGCCGGTGATCGCCTGGTTGTCTTCCACGAAGAAAGTCTTGCCCCAGCCCGGAGGCGTGAACTTGTAGAGTTGCTTGTACATGTCGAGGCCGGCGGCGGCTTCCTTGGAGTTGGTGATGCCGTCGACCTTGTAGGTCGCGTAGTCGCCGAGATCGCCGCCATAGCTGAAGATGGCGCTTTCGACGCCCATCGCCATCGCGTCATAGGAATTGTCGGTGTAGATGGCGACGCCGTACCGCTTCTGGTCCGGACGGTGGAAGAACTCGGCGATGTCGCGCAGCTGCGCATAGGTCGTCGGCACCGCGAGGTCGTAGCCGTATTTGGCCTTGAAGGCTTCCTTCTCCTTCGGGTCCTCGAACCAGTCCTTGCGATAGGACCAGCCGATCGCGTCGCCTTCCAGCGGGATTGCCCAGTACTTGCTGGAACCGCCCGGGTACTCGGCGTAATATTTGATGGTCGCGGGCGCCATCACGTCGCCAAGCTTGTGCTGGTTGAAGAAGTCGGTCAGGTCGACATAGTGGCCTTGCGTCGAACCGGCGCCCAGCCATTGCGAGTCGCCGACGACCATGTCGTAGGCGTCGCCATGCGCGTTGAACTCGGTGAAGGCCTTGGTCTGGAAGTCGGGCCACGGCGTTGTCTGAACCGTGACCTTCACGCCGGTTTCGGCCGTGTAGTCGTTGACGAGTTCCTGCAGATAGTTCGCCGGATCCCATTCCGCCCAGAAGATGGTGAGTTCCTTATCCTGCGCGCGGACGGATGTCCCGCAGGCAAGCGCCAGCCCAATACCAGCAATCACGCTGGTCACAATCTTGCGCATAGTTTTCCTCCCTTGTGCGCATTCTACCGTCTCATGCGAGCCGGCGGCGAAGCCGGCCTTGGTAGTTCCTCCTGTGATGGCACCTCTCCGGTTCCAGGCCTCCCACCCTGTCGGAAATGGATCGCAGCCTTCACTTTGATCCGCTTTATCGGTCCTAAATCTGGTATTACCAATTTCAGCTTGGCGTCAAGCGCTTTCTTGGAAGGCCAGAAGCGGACGAACGAGCCAACCATTATTGCATCTGCCTGTTTTCCCTCGTTTTTCCTACTCCTTGATACGCGGAGACCTTGTGGCGAGCCGCCCACCTCAATTAACATTCAAAACTGTCCCTACAATCTGGTCGAACCAGATTTAACCGATCGTCGCCTCAGGCGCCGTAGCCATTCCTGCCGATTTTGCCTCCGATTCCGCCATCGCGGCGCGCACCAAGGCGCCTGCCGCCCACTGCGCGACCGACATCATCTCGGCGCTGTTCAGCCCCCAGATGTCCTTCAGCACCGTGACCACCTCGACGCCGAACATCAGCGACAGCGCCTGGGCCAGGCGCCTCAACTGGCGCGGCTTCAGGCGCCCCTTGAGCGGCGCGACCGCATCCTTCAACAGGTCGACGCGATGGCCGCGAATGAAGGCCGGTTCGGACCCGAGCGTGCCCGCCTGGCGCCGCGCCCATTGGTCGAGGGACAGTTTCAGCGCCGCCTTGAATGTCGCCTCGAAGGCTTCGATGCGCGGCATCGCGGTGGCGAACAGGTCCGCCACGCGCCGCTCGGCATCGTCGGATGCCGACTTCCAGGTGAGGATCGGGCCGAGCCCTTGATCGACCACCGCCTGCACCAGCGCCGCCTGGCTCGGGAAATAGCGGTAGGCGGTGGCGCGCGACACCTCTGCCGCCTCCGCGACCTCGCTGACCGAAGGGGTCATGCCGGACTGCATCAGCCTCGTCGCCGTTTCCAGCATCAGCCTCTTCGTGCGGGCGCGCGGCCCCTTCTCTGCGGCCGGCGCCTGCGTGGCATCATCGGCGGAGGCGGCTTGTTGACGTGAGACATCCATATCAATACGATACGCGCGTCTCAAAAATTTGCAATGGCTCCCGGATTGGCCACGTTGACGCTCTACGGCGCCCCCCTCTGTCCTGCCGGACATCTCCCCCACAAGGGGGGAGATTGGCTTGCCTTGATGCCGCCGCTTCTCCTGCGACGCTCAAGATTGGCGAAAGCAAGCCGGAAATCCGATCTCCCCCCAAGTGGGGGAGATGTCCGGCAGGACAGAGGGGGGCGCCGAAGAGCAACAGGCTCTCATGCGTTAAGCATCGCTATCTCCGGCCCGCCCAGCCGAGAGACGCATCCATGAAGCGTATCTATGTGATCGGCACCGCCGACACCAAAGGTGAGGAACTCGCCTTCCTGGCCGATGCCGTCGCCAAGGCCGGCGGCGCGGTCGTCCGTGTCGATATCGGCACGCGCGGCGCGACCGTCCCGGTGGATACCCCCGCCAGCGAGGTCGCCGCGCATCATCCCAAGGGAGCGGGCGCTGTTCTCGGCATCGACGATCGCGGGGCCGCCGTTGCCGGCATGGGCGCGGCCTTCGCGAATTTCATCCAGTCACGTAACGACATCGCCGGGGCGATCGGCATCGGCGGCGGCGGCGGCACCTCGATCGTCACCGCCGGCATGCGGGCGCTGCCGCTCGGCCTGCCGAAGATCATGGTCTCGACATTGGCCTCCGGCGATACCGCGCCTTACGTCGACATCTCCGACATCATCATGATGCCGTCGGTCACCGACATGGCGGGACTGAACAGGCTCTCCCGCACGGTGCTGCACAATGCCGCCCAGGCGATCGCGGGCATGGCGGCGAAGCCCGCCTCGGCCGCCGCCGGCAAGCCGGCGCTCGGGCTCACCATGTTCGGCGTCACCACGCCCTGTGTGACGGCGATCGTCGACCGATTGCGCCCCGACTATGACTGTATGGTCTTCCATGCCACCGGCACCGGCGGCCGCTCGATGGAGAAGCTCGCCGACAGCGGCCTGCTTGCCGGCGTCCTCGACATCACCACGACGGAAATCTGCGATTTCCTGTTAGGCGGCGTGCTGCCGGCGACCGAGGATCGCTTCGGCGCGATTGCGCGCACGAAATTGCCCTATGTCGGCTCGGTCGGCGCGCTCGACATGGTGAACTTCTGGGCGCCGCCGACGATCCCGGAAAAATATCGCGGGCGGCTCTTCTACGAGCATAATCCCAATGTCACGCTGATGCGCACCACCGCCGAGGAGTGCCGCAAGATCGGCGAATGGATCGGCGGTCGCCTTGCCCGATGCGACGGTCCGGTCCGCTTCCTGATTCCGGAGAAGGGCGTCTCGGCGCTCGATATCGAAGGCGGCGCCTTCTTCGATCCGGAAGCCGACGCCGAGCTGTTTGACGCCATTGAGCGCACGACCGGTCCGACCAGGAACCGCACCGTCACTCGCCTGCCCCTGCACATCAACGACCCCGCCTTCGCCAAGGCTGCGGCGGAGGCCTTCCTCGACATCGCCAAGAAGTGAGACAAGACAAGCATGGCTGCCATTCCACGCAAAACGATCCTGGAAAAATTCGGCAAGATGATCGCCGACGGCGTGCCGATCGTCGGCGGCGGCGCCGGCACCGGCCTGTCGGCCAAGGCCGAGGAAGCCGGCGGCATCGACCTGATCATTATCTACAATTCCGGCCGCTACCGCATGGCCGGGCGCGGCTCGGCCGCCGGCCTGCTTGCCTACGGCAATGCCAACGAGATCGTCAAGGAGATGGCCTATGAGGTGCTGCCGGTGGTGAAGAAGACGCCGGTGCTGGCCGGCGTCAACGGCACCGATCCATTCGTTATCATGCCGCTGCTGCTCGCAGAGCTGAAGACGATGGGCTTTTCCGGCGTGCAGAATTTTCCGACCGTCGGCCTGTTCGACGGCACCATGCGCCAGAGCTTCGAGGAGACCGGCATGGGTTTTGGGCTCGAGGTCGACATGATCGCCGAGGCGCACAAGCTCGACCTCCTCACTACGCCTTACGTCTTCAACCCGGACGAGGCGCGCGCGATGACGAAAGCTGGAGCCGACATCGTCGTCGCCCATATGGGTGTGACGACAGGAGGCTCGATCGGCGCCACCTCGGCGAAAACGCTCGACGCCTGCGTGAAGGAAATCGACGCCATTGCCGATGCCGCGCGCTCGGTGCGCAAGGACGTCATCCTGCTTTGCCATGGCGGACCAATCTCGATGCCCGACGACGCGCGCTACATTCTCGAACGCTGCGAGGGCTTGCATGGCTTTTACGGCGCAAGCTCGATGGAACGGCTGCCGGCCGAAGCGGCGATCGCCAGGCAGACGGCGGATTTCAAGGCGGTTTCGCTTCACGACCAGAAGACAGAAGCAAAGAAAAAGAAGGGATGAGACAATGGCCGATAGGAGCAAGGTTTTCGTCTATCCGAAGGATGTCAGCGCCTTCGGCTTCGACTGGGGCAAGCTGTCGCTGACCGTCGCGCCGGAAGTGAACGGCGCGGAGCGCTTCTCCGGCGGCGTCGTCGACTTGCCGCCGGGCCAAGGCCACACCCGCCACAACCATCCGGGCGCGGAGGAAATCATCTTCGTCATCTCCGGCAATGGCGAACAGATGGTCGAGGACGAGAACGGAAATCCTGCGGTGGCGAAAGTCGGCCCCGGCTGCACCATCTACGTGCCGGAAAGCCGCTTCCATTCGACGCTCAACACCGGTGGCCAGCCGATGCAGCTCTTCGTCGTCTATTCGCCGGCCGGCCCGGAGCTGGCGCTACGCGATCTGCCGGATTTCAGGCTGCTGCAGGCGGGTGCGTGATCTTCAGCGTCGCAGCCCCTCATCCGGCCGCTTCGCGGCCACCTTCTCCCCGTTGGGGAGAAGAGGTTGGCGCCGACGCTGACAGGCTCCTCTCCCCTTGGGGAGAGGTCGGATTGCCCCGAATTGCCCTTCGCAATTCGGTTGGCAATCCGGGTGAGGGGG